>JABMQX010000565.1 GCA_013203085.1 bacterium
CACTCGTGGCGCAGAGGATACGTCGAAAAGCACGGCGCCCGCCACAGGCGAGCCGCCATCGAAGGCAGCGGCTTCCTCCGAAATAATCAAGCCTCCGGTCAAATCGCCAGCGGGAAAACAGCAGAAGCCCGTTCTTCGGAGGATCGCCAAGAACGCGTACCGCGTCGGCGATGTGACCGTTGACACGAAGCAGCGAACCGTAACCTTCCCTGCTCGCGTTAATCTGAGGGAAGGTGTGCTTGAGGTCCTGATCTGCACGGAGTACGGCAAGATGCACGAGAGCCTCCTGAGCACCAAGGTTGACCCGCTCCACTTGAACGTTGCTCTTCTCCTTCTCGGTCTGGAAGGAGGTCACGCCGTCAGGTATCAGGGTGATTCCACCAAGCCCGTCGGCAGCCCCGTAGAAATATGGTTCAAAGTCAAGAACGAGGAAAGCGACAAACTCGTCAGAGCGGAGGAGTGGGTTTACAATACGCACAAGAAACGCCCCATGCTCCACACCACCTGGGTGTACGTCGGCTCCGTCCTCACCAAGGATGGATTCATGGCTCAACGGGCGGGGCAGATCGTTACCACCTTCCACGATCCCTTCACGCTGATAGACAACCCGCTGCCCGGGGGCGGCGATGACACTGTTTACGTCCCCAACGCGAAGGTTCTTCCTCCCATCGAAACGCAAGTCACCGTCTCGATCAAAGCGGTTCTACCCTCCCCGAAACGCCGCTGATAAGGGACTCATTTCGGAGGAAGTGCAGCGGTGGGTTTTGGCGAAATTCGCCTGTAGGTTGGCAAGTATCGGTAATAGACCTCGAGCATCAAACAGCACAACGCCGTCGAATAGACCGGGCCGTACTTCTTTGGGCTTCGGCTCGGATACCCCCAACTGCCATCTTTCTTCTGCCTTTCGGTCAACATCTTGCTGAAAGCTGGGTTCCAGTATTCCCAGCACTCCGGGTCCGACGCCTGAAACATCGCCTGCGTGATGTAATACCACCCATAGAGAATGTACCCGGCTCCCTTCGTTTTTTCCCAGTCCACGTCGAAATTGTAGTTTCCGGCGGCGTCCTTCCCCTTCATCACCCGCAAAGCCGCCTTCACCTCCGAGTCCTCGCCGTGCCCGAGCAATTGCAGCGAAAGGACGGCCATACCGGTGGTTCCCATATTCGGCTTGTCGTTCGTGTAAAGGTTCCATTCGTTGCGATCAGGTCCTTGGTAGCCGAACCCCGCTTTTGTGAACGCTTTCTTGTTCTCCCCGGCAGCATCGTACTGATACTCCTCCCCGCCCTGTGTGAAGCACCTTTTCAGATTCTCCACGGCTTGTTCCCTTGCTTTCTCCAGAGAACCGTCCGCGAATGTCCGGGAGTACCTGATGTCTGTCAGCCACGCCGCCTGCAGAGCCTGAATCTGCCAGCAGGAGATTGACGTGTCCCCACCTGCCCAGCGAACTATCTGGTCTGTAGTGTCATCAACCTTCGTTTTGGCGTAACCGTAGAACCACCCTCCCTCCTCCGTTTGAGATTCAATGATATGTTCCAGCGCTCGTTCCACTACCGGTTTTATTGCGCGGATTCTCGTCATTGCGTAAGCTTCGGCGAGGGCGTACGCGGCCATCCCGTGCTGGTACGCCCGGTAGGTCTCACCGGAAAGATAGCCCTCCTCGTCCGCCCGCTCCAGCAGGAATTCGATCGCCGACCGTATGGTTGCGCCGAAGTTAGGCGACAACTGAGTCTCACCGTGACCGAGAAAACACAACAGTCCGAGCGCCGTCATGGAGGTCTTGCGCGTGCCCTCCCCCCACGAGCCGTCCGCATTTTGATTCGCCTTGAGCCATTCCAGCGCAAGAAGAACCGAATCCTCGGTCTTCGTCGAGCCTCCTTCCTTAGCCAGAGCCGCCGCTCTGTCGAAACGCCTCCTGTACACGGTTGGAATCTTCTCGAGGTCCCGGCGGACCTCTCTCTCCATTGGCGGAAGAGCCAAATCGTCAATCCGAAACGTCACCTCACGCTCGGTTACATAGGGCTCCGGCTCCGGCGCCTCGATGGCAAGGATTTCTGTTATTTCTGGTTTGATCGGAGGCTCAGCGACCGTGAGTTCTTCCGCATCAGGCGGCAATGGCTCCTCAGTAATCGGGACGACCTCCTCCGAGGAGGGAGCAATTGTTTCCGGAGCTGCAATGTCGAACGTTGCGAGGTGTCTGGGGACCTCTTCCTCCGCAATGACCCACTGTGCCAGGTATAGACCGGCCGCAGAATGAATCAGAATCGAGACCACCGCGTAGATGGGCACTTTGTCCCTTCCGAATATCCCCGCCGCCGCGAGGCTCATCAACGCCAGGCGAACGATCCCCCACGTCATACGCACGATCTCCGCCTTCTCTCCGTGCCGCATGAGCTGCATTACCAGAAACCAAGCCTGGGTCAGAAAGGCGCCCGAGATAAGCAGCCCCAGAATGAAGAAGTGAACGTGGAGATTGGGGTTTGCCCGACGGCACGCCGGACAGACAAGACGCCCCCATCGCCACCCGCCGCTCCCCAGTGCGAACGTCTCCCGACACCTAAGGCACCGCACCCTGCCGACAATCTGATCCATCAGACTGTCGGACACCTCCGCGCCCCGCCGGATCGCTGTCATCTTATCAGCTACAATGAAAAGCCATATCAGATACGCCCCGCCAGCACCGCCCAGAACCGCCGCCAACCCGATCCGATACCACGGCTGAAGGTTGCGTATCCCCATCAGCAGTGCGACGCCGTTGAGGAATACAACGCCAATGAGCACTCGAAGCCATCTCGCCCCGTATCTTCGGCTCAGAACATCGCCGTTGGACATCCATTCATCTCCCTTAGGTCTCAACGTGTCCCCGACGCGATCTTCCGTCCTTCATCGGAAGGGCGTCTCCAGTCGCCCATTGGTGAGTCGCTATCTTCTCCCTGGCGGAACGATTGTGACATTCGCTCCCGCGAGATTACACTGGTCAAATACTTCTATCACATCGCCCTGAAGCACTTCTGATTCCCCGTCAATGAACACATACTGCTGAGGATCGTACCTAATGATCTCCTTGAGTTTTGAAACAAATGTCTCCTTGCTCATCTGCTTCCCGTTGACGATCAGCCCCTCTTTTCTCACCATCACAATGATTTGCTTCGGCTTGCTTTTCGGTTTCTCCATGCG
This sequence comes from bacterium, assembly GCA_013203085.1. Classification (GTDB taxonomy): domain Bacteria; phylum Auribacterota; class JABMQX01; order JABMQX01; family JABMQX01; genus JABMQX01. The sequence goes on from JABMQX010000565.1 coordinate 3,175, forward strand.
AACCTTCGGCAGATTCGCCTCGATTTTCCCCTCGAACTTCCCGATGGTCGTCGCCGATAGAAAGAAAATCAGCAGGAGAAACACCACGTCCACCATTGGCGCAAGCTCAAACTGCACCTCGTCAGAATCCGCGTCGCGTCTCCAAAAGGGCATTTCTCTCTCCCGTCAGGGCTTCTTCCCGTTTCCTTCCTTTGGCGGTCTCGTCTTCATCCTATTTCCTTTTCTCGACGGCGAACGAGATTCTCGTCAGTCCCACTCGGGCGCACGCCCTGATCACATCCTTTGTCCCCTTGTAGCGAGCGGCCTTGTCCGCCCTCACGATCACCTCGAACGTATCTCCGTACCTTGCCACCAAACTCCGCAAGAACGTCTCGACCTGTCCCGGGAAAAAAGAGATTTGATTGATTTTGACCTTTCCCCGATTGCTGATGTTTATGAGGAGCGTGGACTTCTCCTTCTCGATCTTTTTCCACGAGGACGCCGCCGCCAATTGCACATCTTCCTCGCTCTCCAATCGGTCGAACGTGCTGACGCAGATGAAGAATATAAGGAGAAGAAAAATGATGTCTATCATGGGCGTCATCTGGAACTTGACGCCCGTTGCGCCATATCTCCGCTTTCGCATCGCTTCCTTCCCCTCCTATCCCGGAGCCGGTGTCTATCGGCTCGAGGCGGCGAGTTACTCCCCCAAAACCGCACAATGCGGAACCGCAGTGCGAGATGTGTCTCGGACTCGGACCTTAGTCCCTCAGGCTCTCCGACTCCGAAATGAGTGTGTCCACATCCCGAAGGGCAATCCGCGCCTCTTCTTTGGAAACATGGGGCTTCAAAGAGTGCATCTGGTTTGCCCTCTGGTCAACCGGCTCTGGCGAGCGCTCAGAATTCATCTTTTTCGTGACATAAAGGGCCGTGCCAAGCCGTTCCAGCTCGGACACTCTCCTTGTTGATACGTGTGTTGCCAAGAATTCGATGGAAGGTTTGTACTGTCGGATTGTCTTCGGGTAGAAGCCGATCAAGTCTTCGGCCAAAGGACCCGGGCGAAGAGAGGGGCCATAAGGCGGTTGCAGGTCGAGTTGGAGCAGGTCATCGGCACGCATCGCCGTCAACTCATCTCGCAGGTCGAAGGAAAATGGGCCGTGCTTATACAAGATGAAATCAAACCCCATGGGAACATCGAGCATGTCTTGCACAAAGTAGACGCATTTCTGCACATGCGTCTCACCGCACCAACTGCCCTCCTTGCTCATAGCGTCAATAAGTGACAGCAAAAGCGCTCTCCGCTTCATTCCCTCAACTGCCTTCATTGTTGGATCTCCCCCTTTTTGGCCTTTTTAAGGATAGTCTCCCGATTCTTATTCATCCAAGCCTCCGCCTTGTCCCGCTTGTCGGGATCGACGAAAATGTAGTCGACGAGCGCACTGGGTATAGTGCGCAATGTCTGTGACAGTCTCAGAGAAGATACGATGCGCCCATCTTTGCACTTGACGGGAAAGTCGGGCAACCCGCCCTTAACAGGCACATAGTCGTACCGCACGGCCTCCGGACCGAACTCCTTCATGACCGCCCGAGACAGCACGGGGCCAGCTTCCTTGTTTATGTCCCAGTCCTTGGGATTCCTCTGCCACAGCAGTCTGAAGTGATCTCGCTCCACTATTCTCCGGGCCGCATCGTGGCCCGGTTTGGAATGATCACGCGCCGCCTCTAACAAGGCGACGGTGAGCTCGGCATCGGTCACGTTCAGGTGAGCCTCAAGGTCTGTGTCAAATGTGCCCCTCGGTAACCATTCCTTCAAGAAGTCTCTCAAGTGAATATCATAGATTCGACGGACCCGATGGAAGTACACTTGCGCATACATGAAGTAGCGGGCAAGTAGGAGGGCCTCGGCTGAATGAAGACCGCCTTGCTCCACCCCAAGCCTAGGCTCTCTGGAATCCTCTCCAGGTGGTGGTAGCACTCGAAGAGTGTCTATTAGCCGAATGTGGCCGAACTTCCCATACACTACACCTGCGTGATGCGAATCGCGAAGCAAATAGTCCATCCGATCAACCCCGAATGCATCTCCAACGATGATTTCAGAGAGAAGGGCTTCCCAATCGCTAAAGGCTGCTCGCTCACGGGGATCCTTCCTGTAAAACTTCGGACCTACGGCCAGCTTTACAATATCTTCCGTCTCCAAAGGAGGCCTCATTTTGCTCCACATTGAGCTCATGGCATCGCTGCGTATCAGTTGCATTGTGAGACGTTCGTGGCTCCAGCCTTTGGGAAGCAGTTCTTTCTCGGCGACATGGGAAAACGGAAGATGGCCAATATCGTGGCAAAGGGCCGCGATTCTCAGCACCATCCGCCAGTACCCAATCCATAGCCGGTCATCTATCTTCGGGAATACGTCCAGCACCCAGTCTGAGGTGTTCCGCCAGTGAGTCAGCACGTCGAAGACCCTCCCGGCAAGTTCCATGACACCCAACGAATGCTCGAATCTCTTGTGCGTCGCGCCCGGATAGACCAGATGTGACATTCCCAACTGGTGGATGTGGCGCAGGCGTTGCAGTGGGCGCGAGTCAATCACCTCGCGCTCAGTGCTATCGAAACGCACGAAATCATGTATGGGATCCCTGACCTCGTGGAAACTCTTCGCCATCTGTAGATACCCACCTTTGTTGCTCGTGCCGGGCTCAACACGCTTCGGAAACACTGTGCGATCAAGGGCGGTTCATTCTTTCAAGATGCAGAATCACAGTTCGGGAGGAGAAAGTCAAGAATTATGTTCGCTTTCTTTTCGCTTCTCTTGACCTGACCGACAGCTCAGCGGACATCATTCATATCGCATACTTGAAAAGAAGGAATCCGGCTATCCCGAGATGAAGCAATAGGTCGAACACTCCAATGACCGCAGCTATGGTCCCTTTCCACGTGGGCGCCGCTTGGGGGCTGCTGGCTGCCTCCTTTCTCGCACGCAGCCCTTTTCTCATGGCCAACGGCCCCAGGATGAAACCCAGAAAGAACAGCCCGATAACCGCTTCTCCCAACGCCTCTTCCATTGCCACACGCAGCCTCATCGCGAACAGGCTGCCCTTCGGCTTCGTTGACGGTTGCTCCGGATGCCATTCCACGAGCGCTCGCGTACCCGATTCCATCGCCAGAAGAACTCTGTTCCCCCTCGACTTGAAGTAAAAGTATAGAAACATCGTCGGGATGCCCACGACCAAACCCGCCGCTGTCGTGATCAGCGCCTCCGAAATCCCCTTAGCGAGAAGTTGTGGTTTCCCCAGACCCGCCTGAAAAGCAACCGTATTGAAAGCCTTTATCATCCCGAACACGGTCCCCATGAGTCCGAGCATGGGGGCGATCGTCGCGAAAATCGAAAGATAATTCGCCCGATGGAACAGCGTCTCTCCTTCGAGTTCGACCGCCGCGCCCACCGCTTCCAGACGTTTTTCCGCACTTCCTCCCGCCGAAACCGCCGTCTGCACAATACTCGAAAGAGGGCCTGCGTTCTCATCGCAATGTCGCACCACGCCCTCGATATCCCCCTTCCCCACGTGGCGTTCCAGTTCCGTAACGAACCACCCGGGAATCAATCTATTGATACTGATTGAAAAAAAGCTCTCGATGATCAGCGAAAGCGCCACTACCGACAGAACAATGATAGCGATCAGGACTATGCCCCCGGCTTGCATCATCTGCCAAAGGGTCAACCTCACCCCTTCTTCCTTCGCCGGGAGTTCCTCGCCGGGCGTGGGTTCCTCAGCTCCCTCCGGGGGGGCGCTCGGCGCCGGGCTGACCCCTTCGATAGGGGGCGCCCCTATCGCTGGCGGCGCCTCGCCGCCCAAATCCTCCGTTCCCGCTTCCTGTGCAGCGATCCGCCCTGTCAACCCGCCTATCACTGCAAAAGCCGCACATGCCACAACCGTAGCAGTAAAAAGAGATTTCCAGCTCACCCTCAACCTCCTGCCGCCGCCGATGGCTTTTCACCGAGCGAAGACTTACTCGTTGGAGCCCCCCCGGTCAATTGTTGGTATCGCAATTGCGACTGCCTCGCGAAATCGCTTTGAGGAAATCTGGTCATCAGGTCCTCATAGTATTTCTTCGCCCTGTCTCGCAGCCTCGCTGCCACCTGCGGCGATTTCTCCTCCTCCGCGAGCTTCTCAAAGCAGTCCCCTGCTCTGAACATTGATTCCGCGACCGGCGCTCTCGGGAAACTCTGATACAGGATTGCCACCCGCAGATAATTCAGGAGCGCATCCTTGTACTTCTTCCTCCCATAGTGGATATTTCCTATGTTCCGGAGGGACATCGCCGACAGCTCGTCATCCGATTCGATAGCGACCTGCCCATACAAATCGACCGCCCAGCTCAGCCTGCCTCTCACCTCGCACGCCTGCGCCAGGGAGAACTTGACCGCCCTGGTCCCTGTGTAACCGGGATATTCCTCCAGAAGCCGCGAGTAACTTTCTATTGCCTTTTCCACATCCCTCATCTGCAAGTGACACTTTCCCATCCCCTCTAAGGAAGCCGCTCCCCACCCCAGCTCCCGATATTTCTCATGCACCTGCTGATACAGCAACAGCGCTTTCGCGTACTCTCCCTTGAGATAGCTCTGCTGCGCCAGGGCTTGTTCAGCCGGCTCAGGACACGTTGCAGTCAGATACTGGCTTCTCGTGTAGGTCTGCTCCCCGTAAATACCGACGAGAGTTATCGCCCCGTCCTCACTGACCTCCTTCAGCGTCCCCGTGACCTGATGCTTGTCCGGGGTGTTCAGCACCAGAGTCACCTCCAGCCCTTCTGCCGTCCTCGTCGCATAAGCGACCAGGCCCACCGCCGCTACAACAACAATCACCCACGACAATCCACGCGGCTTTGCCCTTGAGCCTGTTCCACGAATTTGACCTCCATACCACATCACACTTACGACTCCTTCGAGTTCAAGTCTACAAAACCGTGCCCTTCCCAAACCTGTCAAGTGCCCCTCCGGCGAAAGACGACGTTTTCCACAAAACATAGCCTTTCCCGCCCCTGAGCTGACGCCCACCTTCGACTCGATATTTCCGAGAATTCCCCCATGGAATAGTTTAGAAGCGAACACACGCCTTTGCAACCCAAATCCTCATCCTCGCCTCCCGCAAAACGCGTTTTGCCATCCACGCGAGACCGGCTCCCCCCAAAACCCCCGCCTCGATCCTTACCGCCTCCTCTTCCAGCCGAGTTCTATCGCAACAACGATGGGTTGTTGATTGGCGATCTTCTTCCGAAACAATGGGTCGTCGTAATCATTGTGTTTCTGAAAACTCACGCCCCTGCTCGAAAGGAGGTTTGTAAGTCTGACAGTCATCATGATGTTCGGTGTCCCAGGTGGGGAGGCGAGGTTCATCGCCTCGGCCGTCGCTCCCATTGGAGAGCAGCCCGCTTTCATGGTGACCCTTGAGCTTTTCGTTGATAACGCTTCGTATTGGACAGCAACGTCATGGCTGAGGGTGGGACCGGCCCGGGGTCTGAAAGAAGAAGTCTCAGGCACGCATTGGCGGGGGGTAGCGGTAATGAAAGTACCTGGCTTGCACAAGACTGTCAGCACATGGTCCTCGAGATAAGGTACAACGAATCCCCGGCCCGACCGAAATGTCGCTTAACGGACAAGAACCTTATAGTATCGAGCCTTCACCGAGTCGGCGGTCTCGTCTATGTACGCTCCGTCTCCGCCTGTTC
>JABMQX010000566.1 GCA_013203085.1 bacterium
AGCGGGAGAGAGCCACGCGGAACGCGTGGTCGCAAAGGCGCGAAGACGCAAAGGATTTGGGAAAGAATTGAGGGCGAGGAAAACGGTTGACGGAGGCTGTGTCTGCGCCGCAGAATTGTGCGGAAGGTGTTGGGATTATCCGTATTGCCACGGAGGGAAATAGAGGGGGCACCGGCCCGCAAACCACCGATAAATGGGGAGGTGGTAACGATGTCTATGAAGACTGTCCTTTTCAGCCAGTAATGCCTCATCTATGAAAGCGGGGCGTCAAGTGATATTTTCGATATGTTATGCGACCATTTTGTGTGCCTCCAGGTTGACGGCTGCGGTATCGGCGTCTGGGCTGTGTACGTTCCAGTTCCCTCCACTCATCTATTCGAGGTCTTACGCCTCAGGTCATCGTGCTGGAAGGGGCGCCCCAGTTATGGGCGGCTTAAGACGGGTCCCGTTGGAACAGGAGGTGGTAGGGATCGAGGTTCGGGTTTTCGGCGAGGTGATCTAGAGCGGTTTTGAACCGGGTTTGGAAGTCGTCGAAGCGCTGCTTGAGGGTTAGGACGATGCTCATGAGGATCTCACGGCTTTGGACGCCCGCATCGGACTGCGAGCCGAAACTAACTTTCCTGGCGATGACCGCGGGGCGCAGTGTCCGTTCGGCGAAGTTGTTCTCGGCAGGGATGTTGCGATCTTCGGACCAGCGATACATCCTTTCGGCGGTTCGGCGGAAAATGTCCTGGATGCGTTGGATGCCAGGATGACGGGCGGAATGCTCCACGGCCTCCAAGATGGCCTGCTTGGTCGTTTTGGCACGCCTGTAAAATTGTCTGTCTGAGATGGCCAGACCGCGCAGGCTCATGGCTTGGGAAAGAAGGGGAGCAAAACTGCCTACAAAAGTCTCCACTTCGGCATCCTCCGGGAATTCCTTGTGGAGGTCTTTGACTTCTCGCGAAAGGTGGGCGTAGCAGTATTGCAGGCGACAGGGCGCTTTGTTGTAGGCCTGGTAGCGATCTACCACCAGGTCCCCCGGGAGAGGTTCCTCGCCCAACACCTCTTTGACCACCGATGCGCAGCGGGTCTTGCGAAATGGCGCCGACGGCGCCACTGGTCTTTGGGGTACAGAACAGCCACACGTACCCGTTGTGACCGTCCGTGCGCCAGGACGTCTCATCGGCGTGCTTCACCGGAGCCTGGCGGTACTCCTCGATCAGTTTGTCAATCGCAGGCTTAAACAAACGCGACACCCGATGCAAAGGAGCCATGAGACTCCCATACCCGATCCCCAGCTGCGCCTCCAGGCGACCCAGGGGAACACCATAGACATCGCGGCGAAAATTGTGCGTACCTCCGGCAAGACCATCCTCAAAATCAGGGCCGCCACCTGGAAGCATCTGCACATCGAAGAGCTGTGGCTGAAAAGTGGTCATCCCCCACACTTCGCCTGGGCTGTAGAACAGCGCTGAGATCAGCCCCAATCGCATCCGTAGGGAGCTTTGTGTCCAGGCGCCACACTCCTATGCCCTACAGCACCCTGTTTCTGCGCGAACCACTCAAAACCGTTATGCCAAACCCCCATTCTGAGCCTTGCGCCTCAACGGCAGCCCTCCTCCACTCCCACCACATCACGAAAACCCGCCATAAAATCCGGCCCCGATCAAAATCGCTCAATTTAGGAGAAAATAAGAATGGTATTCATATCCTTGACTAGAATAATGAGTGTTGTAGTATAGGCCAGCCCGCTTCCACATGTGCACGTGAAGGCGGCACAAGCTATGGACCTGAGTAAGGAGGAATGGCAGTGAAAAGGCACAAATGCGTTACCATGTGGTTCACAGTCATATTTCTGCTTGTCGCAGGATCGCGTCTTGAGGTCTGCGGGACAACCACTCTGCTTTCCGAGGATTTCGACGATGGGAAGGCGGACGGCTTTACGGAAATAGGCGACGCATGGGATGTTGACAACGGCCAGTACCTCCAGTCTGCGGAGTCTCCCCCGTATCACCCGGGGCCCTATCGCTCCTGGGTGAAGGCTGGTACCGTGAACGAATACACCATTGAGGTCGACTGCACGCCAGTTTCGGGTCAGGAGACCAAGGTAATCTACGCCCATGGTGACTCCACGGAAGACTACCGCATTGACTTCTCTCTCACCTGGTCGAGGCTCACCATCCCCAAATGGGGTGAATCCTGGCTGACCCGCGCCACCAGGTTGGGAGGCTTGAACCTCTCCTACGAGCGCTCGTATCGCGTCAAGATCGAGGTGAGCACGGCCGGTGTGAAGGTCTGGCTGGACAGACAGTTACGACATGACGAACCATGGATGGTTGGTCCACCTCTGGGCGATGGCACCATTGCTCTTGGAACCTTCGCTGCCTCCTCCCGCTTCGATAACGTGAGGGTCTCCTTGGGCGCCGGGGTAGCCGGCAAGACGTGGTACGTGGACGGCTCGGTGCTTGCGTCTGGCAACGGCAGTTCCTGGCCGGAAGCTTTCGAGACGATCCAGGAGGGGATTAACGCGGCATCGGATGGCGATACAGTCATCGTCGCCCGGGCGACGTACTTGGAGAACATTTCCCTCACAGGCAAGGACATCCTCCTCCGCAGCGTTGATCCCCTCGATCCCAATGTGATCGCCAACACGATCATTGACGGCCGCCGCTTCGCTGCACCGGCGGTCACATTCCAAGGAACCGAAACGGAATTGTGCATCCTGTCCGGATTCACGATTCAGAACGGAAACAGCCCATACGGCGGCGGCGTTGTGGGCCACAACAGCAAGGCCACAATTCGCCACAACGTCATCGAGTACAACACGGCAGAAAACTCTGGCGGCGGGCTATACGGTTGCGACGGACCCATTCAGAACAACGTCATCGAGTACAACATGGCAAACGATTCTGGCGGCGGATTGGCCTTTTGCGATGGACCTATTCAGGACAACACCATCGCTTGGAACGAGGCCAGGATCGAGGGAGGGGGACTCTTTTCGTGCAGCGGTCCCATTCACGACAACACAATCTCCGATAACGAAGCGCTTCAAAACGGAGGGGGGCTATCTTCCTGCGGGGGGACGATTCAGAACAACAAGATTCTGAACAATCATGCCGATTGGAATGGCGGCGGCGTGCACTGGTGTGATGGCACTATCCGGAACAACACGATCAGCGGCAACTCAGCGGCTGCGGAGGGTGGCGGCCTGTACTACTGCCACGGCGCCATCCAGAACAACACGATCTCCGGGAACTCGGCGGATACGGGCGTCGGCGGCGGCCTGTGCTACTGCCCTGGCACCATCCAGAATAACACGATCTCCGGGAACTCGGCCGATGCGGGCAACGGCGGTGGGCTGGCTACGTGCGGGGGGACGATTCAGAACAACACCATCACCGGCAACTCGGCTGTTGAGGGCGGTGGGCTGGTTGGGTGCACCGGCACGATCCGGAACAACACCATCACCGGCAACTCAGCGGCTGCTCATGGCGGCGGGCTGCACGGATGCAACGGCACGATCAAGAACTGCATCATCTGGGGAAATACGGCGTATGCCGCTCCAGGACTTTACAGTTCCTCCTCTCCCACCTATTCATGCATCCAGGATGGGACTGGAGGCGTTGAAGGAAACATAACGGGTGACCCGCAATTCGTTGGCCTGAACGACTATCGCCTGAAACTAGGCTCGCCATGCATTGATGCGGGTAAGAACGCACCCTGGATGTGGGGGGCGGTTGACCTCGATGGGAACAACCGCATCTTTAACGGAGGGAAATCGGGCACCGTGGACATGGGCGCCTACGAGTACGGTTCCTTCCGATTCAATATTGTGAAGGTGGAGGAGACCCCCGCCAACGAGGTGAAGCTCACGTGGACCAGTCGCCCCGGTGACACCTACTTCGTGTATTCCAGCGAGTCCCCATCCGCCGCCTTTCAATGGCGGTACGAGTTCACCGTACCCTCCGAGGGAGAAAGGACGACATGGACCGGTTCCACCACGACCATCCCCGGAAGATTCTACCGCGTTGAGTTGTAGTAGTACGGAGTTCGCTTTCGACTGGCAGCTCCCCCCCGTTGTTTGTACCAGCTCCCACCTCAGTCATGCGGGGACCCCCCTTTCCTTGCCACCCTTCGGGGAAAATCCCAACTCAGGCTTGTTCCTTAACCAGAGCTCACCAGCATCAAGGTCAATATCCTGCCACTCCAAGAATCGGGCCTCATTCAGGCGAAGCCCCGTCAAAAGAATGAGCCGAGCCGCTTCCCTTGCCCATGTCCCAAGGTTCGCAAGGAAGAGGGTTGCTTCGCTTTCTGAAAGGAAAACAAGCCTTCCCCGCCCCGGAGGTCTTGACCCGCTCAATCATAACGGGCATAGATGTCAGCCACCCCTGCTTAACGCATCGCTTGAGAAAGGCTTTGAAATGGCGAAGCTCCAAGTTGACCGTAAATGGTGAGACCTCTCTCAAGCGGCGCTTCTTGAAATCTTCGATCTTCGACGGAGTGACGTCATCGGCCGTTTTGACGTTTCGCATCCGGTTCAAGACATTCCGTACTGCTAGCCTTGTCCTTTGGGCGTGCCTTGCCGACCTGTTGGTCTCAAGCCGGGATAGCTATTGCGGCAAGAGCTCGCTTATCAAGGGAGACTTCTGGAATGGGCCCTGCCCGTGCTCGATCTGCCACCGCAAGCGCGCCTCATGTTCCCGCGCCCGCACTTTTGAAATCTGTTTCGTGCTACCCTTGTACCGACGGCCCTTATGCCGGAAGTCGCAATGCCAATAGGGGGAATTGGGGTGCCTTCTCACAGTCATCGTTGAAGCCTCCGAAATACAGTCCTTCCTGCGGAGACTCCCAAACACAGCGCCCGGCCCAGAAGGGAGTCAAGAAAAAACGTCCCAAAACCGTACCAGTGCGAAAATGGAAGGCGCCGAGAAAGACTGGGAGGACCTCGTAACTCACTTGGAGAGCGGACGAAAGAGAAGTGGGCCAGGTAGGACTCGAACCTACGACCAACGGATTATGAGTCCGTCGCTCTGACCGACTGAGCTACTGGCCCCTGAAGTCTAACCTACGCTCCTGTACTAT
>JABMQX010000567.1 GCA_013203085.1 bacterium
ACTCAGGCACCCCTGTACAAAGTCGTCTGAACACGGGCGAGACGCCCGTGCCACGTGAGAGGGGACTGTTCTTTCGCCCTGAGGGGACACAACAAGATAGCCCGGGGCAGCACCCTGGGGCAAACCGATGCAGTCCAGCAAGCCGTGAAGGTGCGCAATATGCTGGTCCCAGGACACTACACCCTTCACTGACATGCCACGCAAACGCAGCCGCATCCCTTCCGTTTTGCGTAGAACTTTTCGGAGAGTTGGGTTACGATGAGAGGGAAGTCAAAGTCACAGCTCAAAAGATAGGTTTCAGGAGGTTGAAATGAGCAAGACATTTTGTGTAGCATCGGCAATTCTAATTCTCATCGGTCAGGCAAGGGGTGAGGAACCTTCAGCCATAGCCGGAACCGGCGACAACGTCCAGCCCCCCGGCTTCACGGCGTTGTTCAACGGCCGGGACTTCTCCGGCTGGAAAGTACCACAGGGCGACGGTGGACACTGGAAGGTTCTCAACGGAGTCATAGACTATGACGCCCAAAGCGAGGCAAAGGGCGACAAGAGCCTCTGGACGGTGCGCGAGTTTGGCGATTTCGTCCTTCGCGTGGACTGGCGGATCAAGGAGACGCCCTATGTGAATCCCCGGATTCCGTACATCCTGCCGGATGGCACGCACGCTCGCGACATACACGGGAAAGTCATGCAGCTCGCTTTGCCCGACTCGGATTCCGGTATCCTGCTGCGCGGTTCGGGCAAGAACCAGGTGAACATTTGGTGTTGGCCAATCGGCTCGGGCGAGCTGTGGGGCTACCGGACCGATCCCCGGCAGCCCCCGGAGGTCCGCGCCGCGGCGACGCCGCGGACGCAGGCTGACAAACCGGTCGGCGAATGGAACCGCTTCGAGATCACGCTTCGGGCCGATCGCCTCACTGTCGTCCTGAACGGCAAGACGGTCATCGAGAACGCGAAGATGCCGGGGATTGCGCCGATAGGCTCAGTTGGACTTCAACACCACGGCGGCAAACGGGACGGCAAATGGGTCAGCCCCCCGGCCTTGCTCCAGTTCAGAAACATCTTCATCAAGGAAATCGGAAAATAGACCCATTGCGCCACGGAAGGATCACTTCTCGACCCCGAAACGGAGGACTGCGAACATGAATAACCATAACGCGACAAGCGAGCGAAATGAACACTCTCTTTCTCGCCGTGCATTCGTAAGCGGCGCAGCAGCAACGGCGGCGGCAATTACAGTTGTTCCCCGGCATGTGCTGGGCGGGTCCCCCGGTACAGCACCGAGCGAGAGAATCACCATCGCGGCGATTGGCGTGGGCGACCAGGGCAAAAGAGATCTGAGCTCTTTTCTGGCGAGGTCGGATACGAGAATCGTCGCCGTTTGCGATGTGGACGCCAACAACCGCAATGCTGCCCGCGATACTGTCAACAGAAAGTACAACAGCCGGGACTGCGCCGCTTACAACGACTTCCGCGAGCTCTTGGCGGCTGGGAACGATCTCGATGCGGTTCTGGCCGTGGTTCCGGACCACTCGCACGCCGTGGTCTCCATGGCCGCGATGAAGGCCGGTAAGCATGTTTACTGCCAGAAGCCTTTTACGCACACCGTTTACGAAGCTCACAAGCTGGCCGAGGCAGCTCGCAAAACCAACGTGGCCACCCAGATTGGAACTGCAAATCAGGCCGGTGAAGGGCGCCGCCTCTTGCAGGAATGGATCGAGGACGGAGCCATTGGTAACGTGCGGGAAGTGCACATCTGGTCGAACCGACCCTTGTGGCCACAGGGGATTGATCGGCCCACAGACACGCCACCTGTGCCGCGTACGCTGGACTGGGACCTGTGGCTCGGCCCGGCGCCGTACCGCCCCTATCATCCGGCATATTTGCCGCTGGTATTCCGCGGCTGGTGGGATTTCGGCGCCGGCGCCCTCGGGGACATGGGCTGCTATGCGTTCGATACGGTCTTTCGCGTCTTGAAGCTGAAATATCCGACGAGCGTGGAAGCGTGCGGCTCGTGCTTTGCGAGGAAAATGTGGGACCGGTTGGAGATGAATCGGGAGACTTTTCCCCGCGCCTCCCTCATCCGGTGGGAGTTCCCAGCCCGCGAGGATCTGCCGCCGGTTACAGTGACCTGGTATGACGGTGGCCTTCGGCCGCCGCGGCCCAGAGACCTCGAGGAAGCTCAACCTCTCGGTCCTGAGGACATGTTTTTTGTGGGGGACAAGGGCACTCTGATGGCTGGCTTTTCAGGGAACAATCCGAGGCTGATCCCGGCCGCAAGGATGAAAGCTTACAAAAAGCCCCCCAAGACGCTCCCGCGATCAATCGGGCACCACAGCGAATGGATTCGAGCATGCAGGGGCGGGAAACCAGCCGGGGCCAATTTCGGTTTCGCGTCGGTCGTGACCAAGTCGCTCCTCCTTGGCAACGTCGCCCTGCGAGCCGGTAACAAGAAACTTTACTGGGACGGACCCAACCTGAAAGTCACCAATGTGCCCGAAGCCAACCAGTATCTGCGCCGCGAGTACCGCAAGGGCTGGGAACTCTGATACCACTTGCCTCGCTGCTTCGGAGTCGGACCCGACAACGCATTGGAGCTGAGGAAGGTCTCCCATGACTGAAAGCCGGTTGGCCGCGAGAGCATTCATTGCCTCGGGAACCCTGCTATCGCTCGCTGCTTGTTCCTGTCCGGCAGCGTGTCTTTGACGTTGGCTTTCGTGTCATTTCTGAGACAGACACGGAAGGCCAAGAGATTACCGTATCTGCAAAGCATGTCAAGTCTCGTGAAACACTGAATGATTGAAGGGTGATGACAAAGATGGTGGCAAAGCAACGACAGTCCGCGAGCGTCTTCTTCATAGCTCTGTGCGGAATACTTGCGAGTATTCTCGCTCCACTTCCTGCTGGCGAGCCGGAGGCGCCAAAGATGCCGAGACTCCTCAAAGGCTTCCTCGCGGGGCCGATGGCGGAAGTGGATGAGATCATCTTTGCCTGCCGTCAGTTGAACTACGACCCCCACTGGTACGCCAACTTCGGATATTACGCCGAGAACGCTGAGCGAAAGGCGTACCGAGCCATGGGCCGCTTGTGCAAACTCAACCTCAGAACCGGCAAAGTCACTCCATTGCTGGACGACCCAAAAGGCACTGTCCGCGACCCCCAGGTCCACTACGACGGCAGGAAAATCATATTCTCCTACCGCAAGGGCGATTCCGAAGACTTCCATCTGTACGAGATCAACACCGACGGCACCGGACTCAAGCAGCTTACCAAAGGCCAGTATAATGACATCGAACCGACATACCTCCCCGATGGCGGAATCATGTTTTGCTCCAACCGGTGCAATCGCTGGGTAAACTGCTGGTTAACTCAGGTAGCTGTGCTTTACCGTTGCGATGCCGATGGAAGTAATATCCGCCCGATATCCAGCAACAACGATCACGACAATACTCCATGGCCGCTGCCGGATGGCCGGGTGCTCTATCAGCGTTGGGAGTACGTTGACCGAAGCCAGGTCCATTATCACCATCTCTGGACAACCAATCCCGATGGCACTGCACAAATGGTCTATTACGGGAATCTTCACCCGGGCACCGTCATGATAGACGCCAAACCCATCCCCGGCACAGATAAGGTGGTAGCGGTGTTCTCCCCCGGGCACGGTCAGCGAGAGCACAACGGGCAGATCACGATTGTTACCCCAAAGGCTGGGCCGGATGAGAAAGCCTCCGCCCGCCCAGTCAGCCGGGGAAGCAATTTCCGTGATCCCTATCCGTTCTCGGAAGATTGCTTCCTTGTGGCCCAGAGCACAAGGTTGCTCGTAATGAACGGTCGCGGTGAAACGAATGAGATTCACCGACTGCCGGCGCAGCTTGCCCAGAACGGCGTGCAATGCCATGAACCACGTCCCCTCCGACCAAGACCTCGCGAGCGAGTAATACCGCCTCGGGTGGACCTGAAGCGGACTACCGGTCGGCTCGTTCTGACCGATGTTTATTACGGTCGGCGGATGGAGGGCGTCAAGCGGGGCGAGATCAAAAAACTGCTCGTGTTGGAAACCCTGCCCATGCCAATCCACTATAGCGGCGGCATGGAGCCGATTAGTTCCGGCGGCACATTCATACTGGAACGAATTCTCGGTACAGTCCCCGTTTCGCCGGACGGCTCGGCTTACATGGAAATGCCTGCTATGCGGGGTCTGTTTTTTGTGGCGCTGGATGAAAACAACAACTCCGTGAAAAGGATGCAGAGCTTCTTGACGGTAATGCCGGGCGAGACAACCAGTTGCGTCGGCTGCCACGAACACCGGACCAGCACGCCCGTGAACAGAGTCCGAAACCCTCTTCAAGCTTTGACACAGCCCCCCAGTAAGATCGCACCTATTCCGGGCATCCCGGATCTATTTGATTTTCCGCGAGATATCCAGCCCATCCTTGACAAGCACTGCGTCAAGTGCCACGCATACGAAAAGACCGACGACAGTGGCCCCCGCGCTGGCGGGGTTATTCTAAGCGGAGACCATGGACCCCTTTATTCCCATAGCTACTATACGCTGACTATCTGGCGTCAGTTTGCTGATGGGCGAAACCTGCCGAAAAGCAATCTTCTGCCCAGGTCCATCGGCGCCAGTGCCAGCCCTCTAATGAAAAAATTCGACGGCAGTCATTACGACGCCAAAGCCACGCCCCACGAGCTGGATATGATTCGCTACTGGATTGAGTCCGGGGCGCCCTATCCCGGCACGTACGCGGCGGTGGGCAGTGGGATGATCGGCGGTTACCATGAGAATCGCCAGGACATCTCCGAGCTCCAGTGGCCCAGCACTGTTCGAGCCACCGAGGCTATTAAGAGGCGCTGCGCTCACTGCCACGACCGATTCCTGCCTTTGCCTATAGCGTTGTCTCATGACCGCAGAGCGCCTCCACGGCGAGGTCAACCGGGCTACTCGCCGCGACATTTGGTGTTCAATCTCACCCGGCCGGAGAAGTCGTTGATTTTGCTGGCGCCGCTGTCAAGCAAAGCTTGCGGGTATGCCCTCTGCAAACCCAGGGGCAGAACCGGCGAGCCGGACAAGTCTATGACCGTCTTCGCCAACACAAATGACACGGATTATCAAACAATTCTGTCTCTCTGCAGAGGTGGCAAGAAACGGCTCGACCAGATCAAGCGATTCGATATGCCGGGGTTCCGTCCTCTTCCCTCCTACATCCGCGAGATGAAGAAGTATGGGATTCTTCCAGAGAACCTCGCTGCGGATGCCAAGATAGACGTCTATGCCGCAGACCGAGCGTACTGGCGGTCGCTCTGGTGGCGACCGGACAACCAAATCAAGTCCAACCAATAGTCTGCAAGATGCCCCTTCGCCCTTCTTGTTGATGCAGGCGGAGATGCGGATATGGCACCGTTCAACACGGTGAGGTACACACAATCCTTCCGATTGTCGTCCAGTTTTTTGTGAGTAGCGCCGTTTAGTGGCGGAAGTGCGCGATACGCCATTGTCGACACGTTATCACCTACCTTCGGGCTATTCGGTTTCCTAAGTAGCTTACGCGCCGCTTGCTATGGAGGAGAATTGAGTCCTCATTTGGCGAGGCGAGTGTTATCACAGGCCAAGCAGCCTGATGTTCGTTAGGTTGGCGGATCGCTCTTCGGGAAGCGATTTCCTCCGGACGACATTAGATCTTACCATGCGCCTTGCCTTTGCAGGGCCCTGGTGGTAATACTATGTTAAAGGACCGATGGGTCAGCCCTGCGAGATTCAAGGTACCAGGGGGTAATCATGAGAAAGTCGATGTTCCTTCTCGCTGTTATTGGAGTATTAGTCTGTTTCCCTCTCAAGCAGTCTGTCCTGGCGATGACCTGGTACGTGGACGTTTCGACGCCCGTGTCGGGCGACGGAACTTCGTGGGAAGCCGCGCTGAAAACGATCCAAGGGGGGATAGCCGCGGCATCCGACGGCGATACGGTTCTTGTCGCCCTCGGAACGTACATCGAGAACATCCATTTCAACGGTAAGAATATCATCGTCCTTAGCACCGATCCGGACGACCCTGATGTTGTCGCTGGCACGGTCATTGACGGCAGCGGAGACGATCCCGTTGTCACCTTTTCCGGAAGCGAAGATGAGAGCTGCTTGCTTTCCGGTTTCACGATTCAGAACGGCTCGGCCTGGGCCGGGGGCGGGGTCTGTGGCGGTCCCGGCTACGGAGAATCATCGAGCCCATACACGCACGCCACGATCCAGAATAACGTGATTAAGGACAACGGTGCGGAGGAAGGCGGCGGCATTGCTTTCTGCGACGGCACAGTTGTGAACAACACCATCACCGGGAACGGGGCTGTAATGGACGGCGCCGGACTGTACGATTGCGACGGCATCATCATGAACAATCGGATCGTCGGCAATGACGCTTCGGAATGCGCTGGAGGACTTGGGGAATGTGACGGGACGATTCAGAATAATCTCATCGCCGGAAATTCCGCTTGGGAAGGGGGCGGAGGCCTGTATCAGTGCCACGGAACGATCCTGAACAACACAATAGTGGACAATTTCGACGACTCTGTCGGCGGCGTATTCCAATGCTACGGCTTGATCTTGAACTGCGTTATCTGGGGAAATACACAGGCGGGATCGCGGGCACAAATTGAGGAATCAAACACACCGCTGTTCAGTTGTGTCCAGGACTGGATCGGCGGGGGAAGGGGCAACATCAGCGACGCCCCACACTTCGTTGACGCAGAAGGAGGCAACTACCGTCTTCAAGTAGACTCCCCTTGCATAGACACGGGGGCGAATTTCTACTGGTTCGCCTGGCCGCAGCGCGACCTCGACGGCAATTGCCGGCTGTGGGGCAAGCGGGTGGACATGGGGTGCTACGAATACGGTTCCTCTCCTGACTCGGATGGAGACCTGCTCACCGACTTGGTCGAGTCGTCGCTTGCTCCTAACTCCCCCAATCCCAACAACGATGATTCCGACGGGGACGGCCTCCGCGACGGGCTGGAGGCACTCCGTGGAAGCAACCCCATGGGTGCCACGCCCCCCAGGACTGTGCTTGTGCCCTCCGAGGTCCCGACCATCCAGGAGGCGCTCGGTTTGTCCATCGAGGGAGACGTGATCAGCATAGAACCAGGGACCTACCGCGAGAACATCCATTTCCCCGGCACTGACGTAGTTCTACGCAACTTCCAGTACGGCAACCCGAACTGGTGGTGGTGGCTTGGAGAGATAATCATTGATGGGGGCGGTGCGGGACCGGCTGTCTCATTTGAGGGGAGTGAAAGCCCCGAGTGTCTTGTAGCGGGCCTCACAATCCGGAATGGCAGGGCTTACAATGGCGGTGGAATCCGAGGCGGGCGGCGAGGCAGGCATACGCACGCCACCATCGCAGCCAACGAGATCGTGTCGAACGCCACAGCAGGCTATCAAAGCTCTGGGGCCGGGATCGCCCTATGCGATGGTCTCATTGAAGGCAACACGATCGCTTCGAACTCGGGTGATGAGGGCGGCTGTGGACTCGCTTACTGCCACGGCACAATCAGGAACAATGGAATCACACAGAATTCCCACGGCGGGTTGTGGTATTGCGATGGCGCTATCGAGGGCAATACAATTTCAGCAAATTCCGGGAGTGGGCTGTTTCAGTGCCATGGCACGATCCGCGTCAATAGTATTACCGGCAACTCTTCACTTTACGGTGGCGGGCTGAACCAGTGCGACGGGATCATCGAAGGCAACACAATCTCCGAAAACCAGGCCGAACGATCCGGCGGCGGGTTGTACGAGTGCCAGGGAACGATCCAGGACAATGTCATCACGGAGAACACAGGAGATCCCGGTGGGGGCCTGGCCTATTGCCACGCCGCCATGCAGAACAACGTCATCAGCGGAAACGTGGGTGGGGGGCTCGTTGCTTGCGATGGCACAATACAGAACAACCTCGTGAGCGGGAACTCTGGGAATCGCGGCGGTGGGCTCAGTGGTTGCGGCGGACTGATCCAGGGGAACACCATCGTCGGTAACTCAGCCACCGAGACCGGCGGCGGCGTAAATCACTGCTACGGCACGATTGTGAACTGCATCATCTGGGGAAACACCGCGGAGGAATCGGGAGACCAGATTTACGACTCAAGCATTCCGCAGTATTGCTGCATTCAGGGCTGGAGTGGCGGAGGGATCGGCAACGTCAGTGCGGACCCTCTTTTCGTCAAGGCCACGGAGGGTGATTACCACCTTCGACCCGACTCGCCATGCATAGACACGGGATTGGACTACTACTGGATCGCCTGGCCGCAGCGAGACCTGGACGGCAATTGCCGTCTGCTCGGGCCGCGTGTGGACATGGGGTGCTATGAGTACGGCGCCTCGCAGGACTCGGACGGCGACTTGCTCTCTGACTCTGACGAAGCGGCACTGGAGACGAATCCCGAGGAGAGCGACACCGACGGCGACGGCCTTCGCGACGGCCTGGAGTCGCTTCGTGCGACCGATCCGCTCACGACAACACCGGCCGGTCTTCTTCTCGTGCCTTCCAGCGTTGAGAGCGTTCAAGGAGGGTTGTGCCTCGGGCGTGATGGCGACGAGATCGTCGTGGCTCCCGGAACCTACATGGAGAATCTCTATTTCTGCGGTTGGGATGTCACTCTGCGCAGTTGCGATCCCTCGGACTCTTTTGTTGTCGCCTCCACCATACTCGATGGCACCAGCGGAGGTCCGGTAGTGTCCTTTACGGGATACGAGAGCGAGGCCTGCGTCCTTTCGGGCTTCACCATCCGCAATGGCCGGGGCCAGACTGCCGGGGGTGTCTGCGGTGGACGTCTGGATACCCCTACGCTTGCCACCATCAAGAACAATATCATTACCGAGAATGCCGGGGCGCTGTTTTACTGCGATGGCCTGATCGAGAACAATATCATCTCCCGCAACACGGGCGAGGGGATCTGGCAGTGTGACGGCACGATCCGGAATAATGTTGTCTCCGAGAATTTGGGTATTGGGATCGTGCATTGCGACGGCATGATCGAGAACAACACTGTCAGCGGAAATTCCGAGCACGGTCTGGTTAACTGTAAAGCAACCATCCGAGGGAACACGATCTCTTCAAATCACGAACGGGGTCTCTACCTTTGCCGGGGCATTATCGAGAACAACACCATTTCCGGGAACTCAGCTTACGATGGCGCCGGAATGTATGACTGCGGCTGGCTGATCCAGGGCAACCTGATCATCGAAAACACGGCCGGACGTAACGGTGGTGGGCTTTTCAGGTGCGGCGGGACGATCCGCAACAACGTCATCGCGGGCAACATAGCGGGCGAGCGAGGCGGCGGGCTGTACAGGTGCGGTCACATCCTGAACAACACCATTGTCGGAAACCGCGCGGGCCAGGCTGGTGGCGGGCTATGGTACCCCTCTTGGGCTCCCCGCAACTGCATCTTCTGGGGCAATACCGCGCCGGAGGAACCGCAGTTCCATGGCGCAGGGCCAGTCTATAGTTGCGTCCAGGGCTGGACCGGCGGCGAGGGGAACATCTCCGCGAACCCGCTGTTCATTGACCCGGACGGACCGGACAACGATCCGGATACGTACGAGGACAATGATTACCGCCTGCAAGCAGGCTCGCCCTGCATTGACACTGGCGAGAACGACGACTGGATGTGGGACGCCGGAGATCTCGATGGCAACAAGCGCATCGCTAACGGCACCGTGGACATGGGCGCTTTCGAGTTTGGCGCAGACCCTCTCTTTCCACCACGGCTGTATGTGGATGCCAAGGCGTCTGAAGCGAACGACGGGACGAGCTGGACGGATGCGTTTGCCGATTTACAGGATGCGCTGGACCTTGCGGCGGGATCAGAAGGAGCGGTTCGTGAGGTCTGGATCGCGGCCGGAACCTATACGCCTGACCGCGGGACCGGCGACCGCGAAGCGACTTTCCAGCTTGTGAATGGTGTGGCGACGTACGGAGGTTTCGCTGGCGGCGGGGAGAGCCTCGATCAGCGAGATCCCGCCGCGAACGAGACGATCCTGAGCGGCGATTTGAACGCCGACGACGGACCGGATTTCGCCAACAACGCCGAGAACAGCTACCACGTGGTGACGGCCAGCGGGACCGACGCGACCGCCGTCCTTGATGGTTTTACCGTCACTGGCGGCAATGCTGACGGGCTATTCTATACTCACCGAAGCAACGGCGGCGGAGTCTACAACGACGCTGGCAGCCCGACGCTGCGAAACTGTACCATCCGAGGCAATGTTGCTTATTCTGAAGACTACCATTCTGGCGGCTACGGCGGGGGATTGTTTAACTCGCACGGCAACGCAACACTGATCAACTGTACGATCAGCAACAACCAGGCAGGCTTTGGCGTCGGCGGGGGAATGTACTGCGATCAGAGCAATCTCACCATCACCGATTGCACGATCAGCGACAATGAAGGTGGCGGCATCTCGTGCAA
>JABMQX010000568.1 GCA_013203085.1 bacterium
GCAGCTCACCCTCATCGGCAACCGTTACAAGCTCATTAGCCCCGACAACGCCAAGACCTGGATGCTTTTCGACCTGGTCGCCGACTTGTCGGAGACTCACGACATCGCCGGTCAACACCCCGACATCGTCCGGCGGATGCGAATAGCGCTGGAGACGTGGCGAAAGTCTTGTGAAGACAGCCGCACGGCCCCGGATTAGCGCAGGAAGACGGTAAGAAATGGGATTCTGAAGAGCTCTCGCAAAGACGCAAAGTCGGAATAAATCAAATGTAATGATGGAGGAAAGTTAAGTGAAAAGACGAGACTTCTTACAGATGATGACGGGTGCGGCGATGGCGACAGCGCTGCCGCGAAGTTCTTCCGACGCAGATGAAAAACGCAAGGGCAGGGGACCTAATATCCTTTGGATCAGCGTCGAAGACATCAGCCCCGATCTGGGCTGCTACGGGGACAAGTACGCAGTGACGCCTACCCTCGACCGGCTCGCCTCCCAGGGCGTGCGTTACGCCAGCGTTTTCTCGCACGCGCCGGTCTGTGCGCCCGCGCGGTCCGGTATCATCACGGCAATGTACCCTACGGCCATCGGCACGCATAACATGCGCTGCGAGGGGGTGCCGCCGCCATACGTGAAGTGTTTCCCCGAATACCTGCGGGCGGCCGGTTACTACTGCACAAACAACGTGAAGACCGATTACCAGTTCAATGCGCCGCTGACCGCCTGGGACGAAAACAGTCGCCAGGCGCACTGGCGCGGCCGGCCTGAGGGGCAACCGTTCTTCGCCGTTATCAACCTCACCACCACTCATGAGAGCCAGATACGCAATCGGTCAAGGGGGATGCTGAATCGTATTGCGGAACTCAAGCCGCACGAGAAGCACGACCCAGCGAAAGGCGTGCTGCCGCCGTATTATCCAGATACGCCAGAGGTCCGACGCGACTGGGCGCAATACTACGACATCATTACTCTGATGGACAAGCAGGTCGCCAACATCCTGCAGCAGCTCGAGGACGACGGTCTGGCGGAGGACACGATCGTGTGGTTCTGGGGCGATCACGGGCGAGGGCTCCCTCGCGGCAAGCGATGGATTTACGACTCGGGCTTGCACGTCCCCCTGATGATTCGCATCCCAGAGAAGTTCCGGAAACTCGCCGTGCCAGATGACTCCGGCGCACTCAAGCCCGGCGCCGTCAACGACGACCTGATCGGCTTTATTGACTTCGGACCGACGGTTCTGTCGCTGGCTGGTGTGAAGGTCCCCGGATATATGCAGGGTCAGCCGTTCCTCGGTGACCAGAAAGCTCCGCCGCGGGAGTATCTCTTCGCCGCCCGCGACCGCATGGACGAAGCGTATGACCTCATCCGCGCCGTGCGCGACAAGCGTTACAAGTACTTCCGCAACTACATGCACCACATCACCTACGGGCAGGACATTGACTACATGAATCAGATGCCCACCATGCGGGAGATGCGCCGTCTCAATGCCGAGGGCAAGCTCGTCGGACCACAGAAACACTACTTCCTCAAGACCAAGCCCCTCGAAGAGCTCTATGACACTCTGAAAGACCCGCATGAGATACGCAACCTTGCCCATGATCCACGGTACAAAGAGATTCTCGAGCGAATGCGAAAAGTGCATCTGCGATGGATGAAAAAGACGGGTGACGTGGGATTCATCCCCGAGCCGGAGTTTGAAGAGCTGAAACGTCCCGGCGGGAAGTGGGAAAAGACTGCCGCGCCGACGTTCCACGCGGCTCTCGACACGGCTTCCGGCAAGGTTGAGGTTACGATCACCTGTGCGACGCCGGGCGCGTCAATCGCTTACAAGATCGGCAAGGGTAACAAGACAGGATGGAGACTATACACTCAGCCGCTCAGGCCCAAGGGCGGCCAGATTATCCGCGCCAAGGCCTGCCGCCTCGGTTTCCGCGACAGCGAGGAGGTCTCGTTCAAGGTAGTCGAGGGCGCGGCGGCGCTCAGCCAGATAGTGCCATTGGAGAAAGCCATCCCCCACTGGCGCGACAGGCTCGACAAAACCGATCTTCTTGAGCGCCTGCGAGCAATCAAGTCTCTGGACGGCACAGGCGCAAAGGCGATGCCAAAGTATCTGGAAGCCCTCGAGGATTCGTACGGTTCCGTGCGCTACTGGGCTGTAGTAGGCCTGCACAACGTCTGCCAGACTCCTCAGGCGGTCGAGCCAGCGAAGAACGCTATCGCCGAGCTGCTGAACGACCCCTCAGCAATCGTTCGCATTGCGGCAGCCCAAGCCATGTGCGATTGGGGGAACGAGAAACAAGCTCTGCCGGTTCTTGTCGAGGTGCTGAGGCAGGGATCGGACACCGCCCGCCTCAACGCGGCTATCGCGCTGGGCCGAATCGGCGACAAGGCGAGACCCGCTCTGCCTCAACTCAAAGCTGCGATGAAGGACCCGTACGGGTACGTGACCCGCGTCGTAAAGTACATTCTTCAGCGGCTTGAAGGTCAATCGAGGTAATGCAGGACGAAGGCAAGGATGGACACCGAAATGAGGAATTGATGGGACAATGAAACGACGAGACTTTTTGCGCACTTTGACCGGCGCAGCGGCGGCTGCGGCGATGCCGCAAGCTTCCCTCGGCGCCGACGAACCGCGCAAGGGTGGGCGACCGAACGTGGTGCTGATTATGACCGACGACCAGGGCTGGGGCGACATCCACTCGCACTACAACCTCAAGCTGGACACCCCCGTGCTGGACAAGCTCGCAGCCGACGGCGTGCGGTTCGACCGTTTCTACGTCAGTCCCGTCTGCGCCCCGACGCGGGCAAGCCTGCTGACCGGTCGCTATCACCTCCGGACAGGCGTGTCCTGGGTGACGCGGGGATTGGAGACGATGCGAAGCGAAGAGGTCACCATCGCCGAGGCACTCAAGCAAGCCGGTTACGCCACCGGATGCTTCGGTAAATGGCACAACGGCGCCCATTACCCGTATAATCCCGGCGGA
>JABMQX010000569.1 GCA_013203085.1 bacterium
GGTGCCACCCGCTGGGTAAGGTCTCGGGCGCGGTCGCCATCTGCTCGGGGTCGCCCCCACCCGCAATTGTAATGGCGAAACGCATCGGCTCGGCCGTACCTATGCGGGGCGTCAGGAACATGTAGGCCGTGGTGCCGGTGCCGAAATCGAAAATGCGCTGCCAGGCGCCGCCAGCATTCGAAAAGTCCACCCATGTCGCGAAGGTGGAATTGGTCAGCGAACTGATGAGTGAGCCGATGGGCAGTTCCACATAGTCGTCGGTGCCGTCCAACTCCAGCCCGCCGCGTACATATCCAGCCGCCCACTGCGGCGCACCGTAGATGGTGCCGTGATTGTTGTTGGCGGAGCTGTCTTCAGCGGTTGCGCCCGAAGTCTCATCAAACTTCCAGTGCCCAACCAGACCTTCATAGATATCCGCATCTGCGAGACCCGGAGCCAATCCCAGACTCAGAAATACAACGGAAAACATGTAATTCATTATTGCTTTTGTCATTCTTGTGCCCTCCGATTCTTTGCTATGTTCTAACTAACATATTCTGTTTCTAAGGTTCGAGCAACATATTGTTGCGACGACAGATGCTGCTGCGCGCCCCGCCGCTTTCGTTTTGCCACCCTTCATGACATAGCCAAGCCAAATGATCGAGGACACTTTTCCCGATTCTGCTCGCATTCGTGTATCGCTTATCATTGCTCCTCTTGAAACACTTTTGGTGGCTGACAGCAGCGCCGGTGACGGGGTAAGGAGGGGAAAACCATCGCTTCGCAGCGACACTTCCAGGACCAGAGAATATGAAGGCCAGCGATCTACCCGGTGGCTCGCCACAAACACCCTCAAGCATGAGACCGTCCCCCGCGCGATCGCCCTCGTCAGAAAGCTTCGCGTCACAAAATGCGTCCGCCTTCTGAAAGAGCAAATTGTCTGATAGAGGCCCCCAGAATACGTCGTTTTTTTTCGGGGCCACACAGCACGTTGTCATACCTTCTTGGGCAAAAGAACTGCGAAAGAACGAAAGCTGCTCACCCTGGGGACATCTGAAGGACGAAACCGGAAGGAAACACCGCGCCCCGAGAGCTTCAAAACCGCAGAGCTTTTGCCTGCTCATGAAGTCGCATAGCGACTTTGCTGCGTTAAGGTTTTTCTCTGCTTTTTTGCCCCATGGAAGAGATGCCCGGTGAACTCACTCGGACGGTTCACCGCGTCTCATTCTCTCTCGCAACGCCTCGCAGTCAACTCCTGCGTCCCGGCGAGTGCTCCAAACAAGTCCCAGACGCACCGCGCGGCGAGAAAGACCCCTCCGGTCCCTCCCTGCGGGCGAGCGTTGTTGATCAAACCGTTGCGCTCAAAGGCGCCGAAGCTGTTGATGGATGTCCGGTCAACGCGTCGGCGGCCCGAGCGGCCGGATCCAAACATTCCGATACTGAACCGGATTGCCGTGATCCTGAAGCATGATTGGACCGGGCTTGGTGACATCTCTTTTCATCGCGGCGGTCGTGGCCTTCGGCACGGCGATGTTGTTCTGGATCCAGACTCCATTTTGCAGTACGGAAAGCCGCGCAGGCTGCTCAAGTTCTCCTTTGTCATTGAAGCGCGGCGCGAAGAAGAGAATGTCGTAGCTCTGCCATTCTCCCGGCTTCAGGCAAGCGTTGACCATCGGCCGCGAGACCTTATAGACTCCCCCGCAGTCGCTATCCTTCGAGTCGAGGCCGTAGGAGTCGAGGATCTGTACCTCGTACGACCCTTGGAGGTAAACGCCGCTGTTGCCGCGTCCCTGCCCCTTTGCCTGCGGCATGTAAGGGATTTTGAACTCGACGTGCAATTGGAGGTCCGTGAACTTCTGTTTAGTGATGATATTGCCCCCTCCCACCTGCATCGCTCCATCGGGGAGGACCTTCCACTTGCACGGCACGTATGGGGGCTTCGACTTCTGCATGACCCAGGCGTCGGTGCTCTCGCCGTCGAACAGGACGATTGCGTCCGAAGGCGGTTTGAGGTTTGTGCTGCTGACGTTTCTCACCTGCTTCAGTTTGGGTGCGTTCTGCCCGTAGCAGGGAATCGCTGCGCAGAGCAGTACGATTGCTGCGACCACACCCGAAACGGCGAGGACTCGTGTCAAGGAGCTTTCTCTGGCTTTCATGATCTGTCCCACCTCCTTTTCTGATATGCGGATATAACTCTTAACTGAAAACTCCAAAGCCGGAAGGGACCGGTCAGCGGGGAGCTTCGGCCGCAGCCTCCGGCAATGACTTTTCGTCATCTCCTTGGCGGACCCGACTTTTCTTCTCCGCACGGAAGCACACAGTCTAACTTATCGGCTCATGTGATGCAACAGGCATCTCGCCGGAGGCGTGACCCGGCAACCACCATGGGCAAGATGCCCTTGCCACGCACGGAACCGCTGGCTGGCAAAAATCTACATCTCGGTCCATACGAGCTCTTTCCGCATCCAAACCCTTGCAGGAAAAAGCCCGCAATAACCGAGGCATTGCCTGCATCGGGATTTTTTTGTTGACTGCGCTGGGAGCAAGCGTCTATATAATACCTTTTGGCGAGCGTCGCCGAGCCTGGAATCGAGTGGGCGTCTTGAGGCGATGCCCCGCTGATGTGATTGGGGCGTAGTCAAGTGGTAAGACACGAGGTTTTGGTCCTCGGATGCGCAGGTTCGAATCCTGCCGCCCCAGCCAAAGAAATATGATTATCAAAAGGTCTCAGGTCTGCCGTTCGATTCGTCGTGAGGTCAGCCTTTCGGGGCGGTCGAATGGGGAGGAATAGGTGAATGCGCGGTGAGCTAAAGGTCTTCGCCGGAAACGCGAATCCGGAGCTGTGCCAGAGAATCAGCAAGAGCATTGAGTTGCCGTTAGGGAAACGGGTCCTTTCGAGGTTTCCGGACGGGGAAATCCACGTCAGGATTCTGGAGAACGTCCGGGGAAGAGACGTATTCGTTATCCAGCCGACTGTTCCCAACCCGAACGAAAGCCTGATGGAGCTTCTGCTGTTGATAGACGCGCTGAAGCGCGCCTCAGCGGAGAGGGTGACAGCGGTCATTCCGTGCTATGGGTACGCCAGGCAGGACAGGAAGGACCTGCCTCGGGTTCCGATCTCGGCGAAGCTCGTAGCGAACCTGCTGGTCGCAGCCGGTGCGGACAGACTCTTAACAATTGACCTCCACGCCGGTCAAATTCAGGGCTTTTTCGATATTCCGGTTGATAACCTCTATGCTTTCCCTGTCTTTCAGGAATATGTGCAGGAGGTACATCTCGACAACCCAACGATTGTCTCCCCAGACGTGGGGGCGATGAAGCTGGCGAGCCTCTTCTGCACGAAGCTGAACCTGCCGCTGGCAACGGTTGATAAACGGCGGGTGGGCGACTACGAAGTGGAGGCGACAACCGTTATCGGGGACGTGAAAGGCAAAAAGGTCATCCTGATTGATGATATAGTGAGCACCGCAGGCTCCCTGACGGAAGCCGCGAAGATACTTCGCAAAAAGGGCGCCGAGGAGATTTGGGCGTTCGCCGTACATGGGCTTCTTGTTGGGCCGGCGATTGACCGGATAAGAAACTCCCCGATCCAGAGATTAGTGACGACGGACAGTGTGCGAACGGAGATTGATGACCGGACTTTCGAGCTCACAGTCTTAAGCGTGGCAGAGCTTCTGGGGAAAGCGATCATGTGCATTCATAAAAACGAGTCCGTCAGCTCCCTTTTCTCGTGATCTGACCTGTAGAAGAAATGTTATGAATCGGGCGGGCGGCGGACCGAGATGTAGTTGAGGAAAAGAAGAGATGGTAGAAATCGCACTTAAGTCGGAAATCAGAAAAGAAGGGGGCAAAAAGGCAGCCAAAAGGATGAGAGCCGACGGTAGGGTGCCGGCAATCGTCTATGCGAAAGGGATTGAGCCTCTCCCCATCTCGCTGGATGCGAAAGACGTGCACTCTTTTGTTCACGGCCCCCACGCGGGTTCGTTGGAGAGTGTGATCGTTAGACTGGAAATCGGGGATGGAGGTGAGGCAAGCCCTCGCCTGACACTCATCAAGGAAATACAGCACGACCCGATTAAGCAAGATGTTTTGCACATTGACTTTCATCAGGTTACGCTGATGGAGAAGATCCAAGCTCGCTTACATCTGGTTACAGTGGGAGATTCTCCCGGAGTCAGTGAGGGTGGCATTTTGGAGCATGCCTTGAGGGAACTTGACGTGGCGTGCAGAGCGATGGACCTTCCCGAGGAAGCAAGGATTGACATCAGCCAGTTGGGGTTGGGTGACTCGATTCACGTCAGAGACATTGATCTGGGGCCGAAGATCGAGATATTGAACGACCCTAACCTAAGCGTTGTGTCCGTGACGGCGCCGCGGGCTGAGGCTGTGGTGGTTGAGGAAAAGGAAGCGGAAGAGCCGGAAGTCATCGCCGAAAAGAAAGCAGAGGAAGAAGAGACTCCACCGGCGGGAAAAGAGGAATAGGAAGATTGCTCTCCCCGAAGGAGAGACTTCGGGGAAGCATCCCGGTGATAGGAAGCGGCCGGCTCAAGGCGCTGGTCCGAGTCGTCCAAGTGTTTTTTCGAGAAGACGTGACGGTATCAGAAGGCACCTTTATGATTGTTGGCCTGGGCAACCCCGGCAGGCGTTACATGCGCAGCCGACACAA
>JABMQX010000570.1 GCA_013203085.1 bacterium
ACCATAAAGGATAACGAGAGATTATGGAAGCAACTATGGGCCAACCTGGGAGTTACGAACAAGAATGTTAGGCGAAGAAGTCCTTCGGAAGCAGAAGAGCACATTCTCGGCGAGTACTCAAAATCGGCAAACGATTTCGGGGTTTTCTGCCAACTTGCGGGGCGACTCGACCTGGCGGAGGAGTACTATGATCGGGCGTTGGTATTGTCGCCGGAGAACAGCTCAGCGATTTGGAACATGGCAACTGTCGCGACTGCGAAGGACAATGCCAAACGCGCAGAGGAATTCAATAAGCAGTACGAGTCGCTCATTAAAGAGCAGCGAGAACAAGAGCCGGATTTCCTGACGAAGTTCGGCGTGCCGCTTGACTTCGGCCTGTTCGTGAGTACCGACTCAGCGTTGGCACGTCAGACGGACCCATACGTCAAGGGGCGGCGACTTGCAGTCCTTCACCTTGCGGCGGACATCATACCGCAAAACCCGGGTGTCAGAGAGAGGACAGGAGACCTTCTTTTATCTTCCAGAGGTACGCTATCCTTGATGGAAGCAAGAGGTGAGTATCTCGCTGCTCTTGAACGAACCGACCCGAAAGATACCCGGCAAACCAAGAGGCTCATGGGGAAATTGGCTATCGCTTATGTCAAGCTCGGCGAGAACTCCGAAGCGGAGCGGTTTTTTAAGAAAGCTCTGGACCCAGATGCTCCCTGGACGCAGTTAGCTCTTATGCAGTTTTACCTCACCACCGATCAAAAGCCGGCAGAGGTGAAAAGACTGGCGGCAAGCATTCTCGAAAAGGCGCTGGCAGACGAGAAAGATAGGGAAAGGCTCGCTGCCGCGAAACGGGAAGCGGCTATCATGATGACGAAGGTCTTGCTGAAAGCGGATGGAACAGAAAAGGCGAAGGAGTTTTTGAGCCAATACCTGACGGACCAGCCGCAGGAGGTGGACCTGCTCCTGAAACTTTCCGGAGAGGTTTGGAATGACGCGACGCTTGATGCACTTACCATCTGGCTTTTGGAGCAATATTTGAACATCAGGGAGGACCTTCCCCTACCCTGGCTTCCTCAGCTTGCCGAGGTTTATCTGCGCCAGGAACAATATGATGCCCTCATCGGAATGAAAGAGCCGGTCAGTGCCGGGCCGAACAGGGAGTTGGCGAGTTTTCACTACTTCAGGGCAAAGGCATACGAGGCACTGGGCAAAAGCACAGAAGCTGCGGAAAAGTACGAACGGGCAAGGTCGTTCTTGCCCGAGGATTCTGGCGACCTCGGAGCAGCCGTCGCCAATGACTTCGCCTGGCTCTATTTCAAGAACGACAAACTCCACGAAGCGGAAAGGCTCGCGGAGGAAGCCCTGGCAAACAACCCGATGAATTCGCTGATATGGGACACCTACGGCTGGATCCTATACAAAGGAGGAGGAGATTTCGACAAGGCGATTGAACTCGTTGAAGCCTCCCACCTGGCGAGCCCTAACGTCGCGATCATCACTTATCACTACGGAAAGCTCTTGATCGAGAAAGGCCTAACAGAGAAAGGAATGGCGATGTTGGAAGGCGCCATCGAGTCGGGACTTCAAGAAAAGGAGGAGCTGGAGGACGCCCAGCAGATTCTCAAAAATGTCGGACAGGAGATTACCGAAAGCGGTTCGGAAGCCTGATGCGACAACGAATACGCCCTTCCTAATCGGGCGTTCCATCAAATCGGCCGCGATACGAAAGGAGGTTGACTCGGTGGAGAAAACCGATCGCCCTGAGGAATGAAGTTTACCATGCAAATCGGCAAGGAGGAAACTCATGACCGAAGAACGCGGGAAAGTCAAGATCGTAACGCTAAGGCGCACGCAGTTCATCGAAATGGGCAAGGATCTCTTCGACAAGAGGGTGTCCGAAACCCTGCAAAGGATTGGCGAAGAGAACATCATAGCCACTCACCCTGTCTCCTACGAGCACGTTGACATGACGACACTCCAGACGGTGATGGACTATGGATTGATCGTCATCTACAGGGAGCCGGAAGGATAAGAAGCAGCCTCGCGGCGTGCGCTCCGTCAGAGAGCGCGGCTGAATTCGCCAAGAAGCGGACGTCTCCTTTGGAAGATTGCAGTTCAGCTCAGCGGCAAGGGCTTTCAGGTCTTCGTAAACCTCCCAGGGCATTTACTCTGTTTCTGACGGGGTAAACGGGTACCAATAGGTCATCGAGCCAGGTCACGAGGATGACGTTGGGTTCGGGGAGCGAGGCAAGCTCTTCGAGAAAGATGTCGGGCGGAAGGCCGTATCGGCTGTATCGGCGGGGAACTTCCCGGAGGACGGGAGGCTTGGGGATTTCCTCCTTGTCGAACATGCCTCTGCCATCCGCCTTCCCTCGGGGCAGCGACCTTTTTTGCCTTTCGAGGAGGCGGGGATTGTATCGGTCGAGGCAGTCAACGAAATGCACCTCAAATCCCCACCGTCTCAGTCTGCTGGCAAGATACAGCAATCCCATCGGCCGCAGCCAGAAATCATACGCCGCAAAATCATGAATCCACGGATTGATCAGCAGAACTCGTTCTTG
>JABMQX010000571.1 GCA_013203085.1 bacterium
GCCCTGAAGGGGCGCAACAATCCAATGCCTCTATAATAGAGCCGCACCCTCCTCTGCGTGCTCTGCGGTTCCATCCTGAGTCGCCGGTAACTGGGGGGTTACGGCACTTGGTTCATTCTTGTTGACATATCGTTAGGGTTTTGCTATACTCTTGCCAGATTGTTAGGAAGGTCGGGCGTCTCTCGGCGTTGAGAGATGTTCAAAAAAGCACAGCCTGACCGAGATCCGCCACTGAAAAGAAAACAGGGCAGAGCTTTTCGCACTGCGGTCGTTACGACCATCGCTGCGGAGGTTCTGCCCCTTTTTTCGGGTGCGCCATGAGGACGGCGGCCTCGGAGACGGTGCGACAGCGCACGGCACTGAGACCGTTGTTGGGAGACTGAAGCAAGCCTGGGAGCGGGTTTGCCCGCTTGCAGAAGGGCATAAGCGAAGGAGGAATGAAAGAAGAAGGCAGAGAGGAATGGGAACGCTGCAAGAACGACTTTCTACATTTTGCGGAAGAATGGTTGTGGATCGTAAACAGGCAGAGGAAATTGCAGACCTTTGTTCTGAATCCTGTGCAGCGTATGTATCACAGGGAGAAGACTCGCTTCGACATCGTCCTGAAAGCCAGGAAGGTCGGGGTTTCGACATATAAGGGGGCGGAGTTCTTCCAGGACACGATATTCGTCCCCAATACGAACACGACGGTGATCGCTCACGACCTGGACACGACGATAGAGCTTTTCGAGCGGGTGAAGCTCTTCTTTGAGCGGCTACCGGACTTTCTGAGGCCGAAGGTGAAACGGAACAACAGGCGGGAGTTGGTTTTCATGGAGACCCCTTTCGGGGAGGCTTTGAACTCGAGGTACGTCGTGGGAACGGCTGGGAATTACGAGTTCGGGAGAGGGAAGGATATAGATAACCTCCATCTTTCCGAGTACGCCTTTTACCCAAGACCCGAGAGAATTAAAATGGGAGCGATGCAAGCCCTGAGAGAGGGAGGGAAAATCTGCATCGAGTCCACTGCGAACGGCTTCAACGATTTCCGAGATGAATGGGAACGCGCCAAGCGAGGAGAAAGCCGGTTCAGACCGCATTTCTTTCCCTGGCACGCTGACGAGACCTATCGGATCGGGGTGTTCGAGGGGGAAAAACTGGAGCTCACCGACGAGGAAGCGGCTCTGCGGGAGGCGTACTCCCTTTCTCCGGAGCAGATCAAGTGGCTCAGGGAGCGAAGAAAAGAACTGGGAGGAAAGTTCCCGCAGGAGTTTCCCGGCAACGATACGGAAGCATTTCTATCGTCGGGAAGACCGGTTTTCGACGCGGAAAAGCTGAAGCGCATGCTGGTTGAGCTCGAGGGGAAAAGCCCGGTGGAGGTGCGCGATTCGAGGCAACTCAAAATATGGAAAAGGCCGGTTCGAGGAAGGGAGTATGTCGCCGGGGCGGACTGCGCGGAGGGGTTGGCGGAGGGAGATTACGACTGTTGCGTGGTTCTGGACAAAAAGAGCTGGGAAGAAGTCGCGGAACTGCACGGTCGGTGGCCGACGCATGTGTTCGCGGAGAAATGCCGCGACCTCTGCAGGGAGTACAACGAGGCTGTCCTGGCAGTCGAGCGGAATAATCACGGGCACAGCGTCCTGAATACGCTCCAGCATCAATTGGGGTATCCGTACCTTTATCGCTACCGGGGCTACGGCGGGAGTCGCAGCCGGAGAGTCCTCGGATGGGACACGAACAGCCAGTCCAAACCGATCATGATAGGCGACCTCGAGGCGGCTATCAGGGAAGGTCTCCTCCTCGTCAATGATGAGGAGTTCGTGAGAGAATGTCTGACCTACGTTTACAACGACAGGGGCGGAACCGGCGCCCAACCCGGATGCCATGACGATAGAGTCATCGCGCGCGCTATTGCCCTCGTGCTGGCAAAGGAGGTTGAAGGCACATGCAAGGCAATGTTCCTGAGGCGAACGAGAGAATAGGTTTTCTCTGCGCGGCCAACGTGCTCTGCGGGCGACGCTCGAGGCAACAAAAAATAGAAACACGGGGGTTCATAGATGGCAGAAATGGACAAGAACCTTGACTCTCACAGGGATATTTGGGAGAATGAGATGAAAGGGCGCCACGAGACACGGATTCGCGAGCGATCGAGAGTCCGCTGTGTGCGGCGAGAGAAATCGCATTTACCGTTAAGCGTGGGGAAAATGGCGGCAGATATAGAACAATTCTCACCACTGTTCATTCAAGCAGCGATGTTCATTCGTGGGATGGGTTTTTCCGATCCCCTGTCAATCGCACAGGGAATACAGCATGCCGTCGGAGGAATCTTCGATGGCCAGCCGGGTGTTTTTCCAGTCCCGCCGAACGCGCCGGCGAATGTGCCGAGAATCGTGTTGAAGGATGGCTTACAGAGGTATCAATGCAAAGTCTCAGCGGGGCGTCTCGATCTCGCCTTTGACGGAAGCAAGAAGCGGGCGAGTTCTACCGGCGCCGTATGGGACGAGTACTCCGAGATCACACGCCAGTTGGCGGAGTATCTTAAGAAGAAGAATCCGACGAGGGTGTGGCGATTGGGGCTGGTGGTGCGTTTGTTCAAGGTCCTCGAGGGGAGCGCGAACATCCATATCAGGGAAAAGTACCTCAGGGACGACCGCTTTGAGGACCCGTACGAGATGCATCTGAGCGTGCTCAATAAGGAGAACATGGGCGGCTTCGGCATCAACCGGTGGCTGAGGTTGAGGCCAATGCGGAAAAGGGACGACCCAACGAACGACAGCGGACTGGTCGTGGAGATTGACATCAACACGCACGCCGAGGAGAACAACGACTTTACCGAGGAGGAGATTACTCGCTTTTTCGAGGAAGCTTACCAGCACATCGCCCTCGAGGACATGCGACTGGTGGATTCCGAATAGGTCGGGCAGATGAATGGAAGAATTGGACAGGATAACAGGATGGAGAGGATAATCCTCAAAATCCTGTAAATCCTGTCTAAAGCTCCTGAATTGCGCTCGCTGCTACTGAAAAGAGAACAGGGCAGGTTTTTCGGCCAGAGCATTTTGAAGCTGGATTGGCCGAGGAACCTGCCTTTCTGTATGTCAAGAGAAGGCAACCCTGTCAGGAATTTTTTTGACGGGATAACAGGATATACAAGGGCCTTACCACGAAGACACAAAGGGACCAAGAACGCCAGGGCGTATGCCCGTCGCTCTCTTTGTGCCTTTGTGGTTGACAACAGGATCCTGTTCATCCTGTAAATCCTGTCTAAAGCTCCTGTCGCTGCTGCCGTCATCGTGTCAACACAAAGGGAGGAGAAAAATGGAAGGTTTCGTGCAAAGGACATATCAGATGTATGAGGAGTTCTGTCGCTGGTGGACGTTTTACCTCGACAGTTACGAGGGAGGAGAGGATTATCTGCGGGCAAATTACCTGTTTCGGCATGTGAAGGAGGACGAGGGGGATTTTCGCGATAGGATTCAGAGGTCCTACTATTACAACTTCTGCCGGACGGTGGTGGACACCTATGTCGCCCACATATTCCGAAAAGCCAACTCGATCTACCGGCGAGGAGATGACGAGAAGGATTACGAGCGGTTCCTCTCGGACGTTGACGCCAGGGGAAACAGCATGAATACGTTCATGCAGGAGCAAGTGGCTCCCGCGGCACAGATTTTCGGACAGGTCTTTGTCCTCGTGGACAAGCCGAGATTCAAAGGAGAATTGAATTCCAAGGCGGAAGAGAGGGAAAGGGGAATACGGCCCTATCTGGCGATCATGGACCCACGGGATGTCATGGACTTCCGGTTGGATTCCCGGGGAAGTCTCCTCTGGGTCAGGATAAGGGAACCGCGATGCCCGAGCGGGGACCCCTTCTACGGCGAGAATGGATCGCGCTCATCCTGTCCATCCAGTCAGAAGTCCTTCCCGGAAGCGGACTTGACGAGATTGCAGGATGGAGAGGATGGATGCGTCTATCGGACTTGGACGAGGCAGC
>JABMQX010000572.1 GCA_013203085.1 bacterium
GGGTGACACCGCAAGAAAGGGAGTCCCTCGAGCAGCGAATAACATTGCGTCGAGCCTCGAAGCATCGTGCGCGTGGCCATAGATATTCAGAACCTGCTCCTGCCCATGACAGGGGTGGGCCATTACGTCAACAATCTCCTCCGGGCTCTGTCCCTCCTTCCCATACGGGAGACTATTCAGGCGTTCTACTTTCGCTGCGGAAAAGGAGGATATCGGTTAGGGCTGACCCGGGGGAAAGTTGTCGAAAGAGCGGTCAAGTTTCCGCCCGGGAGAGTTGTGCAGCTTTGCTGGAAGCGTTTCTCTTTCCCGAGAGTGGACACGTTTGTGCGGGGAGCAGACGTATTTCACTTTCCAAATTTCGTTTCCCGGCCCGTGAAATCGGGGAGAGTTATCATCACTGTCCCCGACCTTTCCTTCGTTAGATTTCCTGAGTTCACGGAGCCGAGAAACCTTTCGTTCTTGAGCCGACATGTCCCCCGTAGTATCGAGCGGGCCGACAAAATCATCGCTATTTCGGATTTCACACGGAAGGAAATCGCCGAGATCTTCCCTTCGGCGAAGGGGAAATTGGCGGTGACCCCGCTCGGAGTGGGAGAGATGTTCTTTCCGAGGAAAGATGCAGAAGGTCTGAAGATGGTAAGGGAGAAGTATAACCTTCCGGAGGAGTACATTCTGTTCGTGGGAACGCTGGAGCCGAGAAAGAATCTGCTGACGCTCCTGGAGGCGTACGAGATATTCAGAAGGCGTTCCGGGGGGCATCGGACCATCGGGCTGGTGGTCGCGGGAATGAAAGGATGGTTGTACGAGGAGACCATGACTCGCATTCGCGATATGCCGCCGGAGGAGGCGCCGGTTTTGACCGGATACGTTCAGGATGAGGACCTTCCATATCTGTACTCCGGGGCGAGGATGGCGGTTGTGCCGAGTTTCTACGAGGGATTCGGGCTGCCGTGTTTGGAGGCGATGGCTTGCGGAACGCCGCTTGTATGCTCCAACACATCTTCCCTGCCGGAGGTTGTGGGAGATGCGGCGGTGAGAGTGTCCCCGAAGGACGCCGAGGAAATGGCGGAAGCGATGGTGAAGGTTGCCGCCGACCGGCAATTCGCCGAGGACCTCGCACGCCGGGGCAGAAGGCGAGCCGGGGAGTTCACATGGCGTCGGTGCGCGGAAGAGACTTACCGTGTCTATGAGAGCGCAGCTCGCGGTCCAGGGCGAGGGAGCGGTTGAGAAATGGGAGAAAAGCTGAGCATCGCCATAGACGCGAGGTGGATTCTCCCGGCGATGTCGGGTGTTGGGGTGTACACGAGAAATCTCATCCGGCACATCTCCCTTCTCGACGAGAAGAACAGGTACGTTCTGCTCTTTGACGATGAGGCGCTGATGGAGAGAGAGCTTTACGAGACAAGGGCGGCTGGCCGGGGGAATTTCTCGACAGAGATTCTGCCCTATTCGGTGTTCTCCCTACGGAACCAGGTGGGGTTGCCCCGGAAGCTGAGGCAACTGGGAGTTGATGTCTTCCACTCGCCGAACTTCATGATTCCCCTTGCGGGAATGAAGCCGAAGACCGTGGTGACGATTCACGATTTGATCCCTCTTCTCTTCCCGCACTACACGGGGAAGTCGAAGAAGCGCAGGATGTTCTGGCTTTACAAATGGATGATGCGGCGAATCTCTCGGCACGCGGACGTCATCCTTGCGGATTCCGAGTGCACGCGAAAAGACATCGTCACGGCGCTGAAAGTGTCGGAAAAAAAAGTGTGCACGATTTACCCGGGCGTTGATGAGAAACTCTCGCCGGGGCCAGGAACCGGTCGCATAAGACGAATGTTCGGGATTTCAGGGAGTTTTTTGCTCTGCGTGGGACGCCAGGACCCTTACAAGAACGTGCTCACGGCGGTGAAGGCGTTTGAGCTGGTTACAAAACGAAGGAACGACTTGAGTTTCCGGATGCTCATCGTGGGGGAAAAGGATATGAGGTATCCGGAGGTGACTGAGTACATCTCCCGAGGCAACCTGTCGCAGAAAGTGATCGCGACGGACTATCTCAGTGAGAGCGATCTCGTGGACGCTTACAGAGAGGCAGACTTGCTGGTGCATCTGTCGTTGTACGAGGGGTTCGGACTTCCACCTTTGGAGGCCATGGCTTGCGGGACGCCGGTCGTCTCGTCGGACCGGGCTTCGCTCCCCGAGGTGCTGGGAGATGCGGCGCTCTTCACAAACGCATACAACGCGGCTCAAGCGGCGGAAGGAATCATCGCTGTGCTGAGCGACGAACAGTTGCGGGGGCGGCTCATATCGAAAGGAAAAAAGCGGGCGGCGAGATTTAGCTGGGAGGAGACAGCTAAGCGAGTTGTCAAGATTTACCGCAGAGTGGCAGCCGCACGCTTTTGCGGGAGAGAAGGAATAGAACAGGATTTCACCTCTTCGACGGGAAGAGATAACAGGCGTTCTTTTTCGGCACATGGGTTGTTATGATGCAACCGACACGCGTGGCAATCGTTCACGATTGGCTCAACGGCATGAGGGGCGGCGAGAAGGCTCTGGAGGCGATACTGGAGCTTTTTCCGAAAGCAGATATCTTCACTCTGCTGCTGGAACGAGAGAAGATTTCCGCTGCAATCAGCAGCAAGAAGATCACCACGTCTTTCATCCAGAACATACCTCTGGCGAAGTCGAAGTACAGGCATCTCCTTCCCCTTTTTCCGATGGCTGTGGAGAGGTTCGACCTTTCCGGGTATGACCTGGTCATCAGCACCAGCCACTGCGTAGCGAAGGGGGTGCGCGCCCCACGGGAGGCTTTGCACATCTGCTATTGCTTCTCGCCAATGAGATATGTCTGGGTTTTTCAGGAGGAGTATTTCGGGAAAAACCGCTTGAAAAGCATTTTCCTTTCACCCTTCATGGCGGCGTTAAGGTCCTGGGACACACGTTCCTGCGAGAGAGTGGACCATTTCGTCGCAATTTCCCGGACGGTGGCGGA
>JABMQX010000573.1 GCA_013203085.1 bacterium
ACTATTACGAAGTGAACACCCAAGTTTCTTAGCAGCCCGGGAACATTCTTGACGTCCTCAACAGCCCGGGCGTGGTTTAGAATCCCGGGAATCGCCTTCTCAAGCTTCGCCCGACTAAACCTTATGCTCTCCTGCTCCCGTGCGAGGTGCTTCACCCGATTCACCCAGCAGATCACGCTATTCCGATCCGGCTCGCGCCCCTTGCTGTGACGGAAACTGGCCTCCAGCATCGGTTTCTGGTCAGGCGAGGATATGCCCAGAAGAGAGCATATTTCCTTTTCCAATTCGTCAACGGACTTCGTCTGCTTGATCCAGCCCCTCGTCAACAGCTCCCTCACAGGCACCATGCTGTAAAGCCTGCTTCTTCGAGCGATTCCCTTTTCCTTCTTTTGCTGTATAGACATGACGAGCCGGTAGTTCGCCTCCAAGTTCATCCAGAACTGCGGAGAGCCGCCGAGCGCATCGGCCAACTCCAATGCTGTCTCGGACGTAATTCGTTTCTTTGCGCGCACGATTTCACTGATTACTTGCTCGGGACGGCCCATAATCTGGGCCAGGTCTTTCTGTGTCCAGCCGCGGGCCTTCAGCTCTCGGTTGAGAATTCGACCGGGCGCAACAGCCCTCGCGGGTATCAACTGTTCAATCATGACCAGCCTCTCCAGCCTCTTTCTCAGTGCTTGTCTATGTTGTGGATAATAAGATATTTGCCTTCTCTGTCTTGTTCGATGCTCACTATCAAACGGTACTGATCGTTCAACCGAAGTGATCTCCTGTCTTGTCTGTCTCCCTTTAGCTTCTTGAAGTTGAGACTCTTCCGCACGTAGAACCCACGCTCATCCGGCTCGCCAGCGATCATGGACATGACCTCGAAAAACGCATCCACAACCCCTGCCGGGTACTTGCTCGCGCCTTTCTCCTCAGTGTACAGCAGCCTGTCCTTTGCTTGCTTGAAAACGAATCTCAATCGTCGCCTCTAATATAGCAATATACCGGAACGAGTCCTTCCTGTCAAGAACTAAATTCACCCTTAGGGTGAATTGTCATTTCACGCGCCAAACATTTAGCTCCGCTCTCCCCAGAACCGTCCTGGCAAAGTCCCCTTTGTGACAGACGCATACGGGCGACGCCGGCCCCATTCACACCGACCGGAGGGTCCGAACGTAGTTTTCCGGAAAACCGATGTCGGACGAGCTACCTTCGACGAGGTAGCCGAGGAAACCCTCCTCTCGTCGCAGGCGGTCCAGGCAAGGCGTCAATTGAAACTCCCCCCGTTCGCGAACGTTGTGTGAGATGTTCTCGGCGAGGTACTCGAAAATCCGGGGGTTGAGCACGTACTGGCCCGAGAGCCTCAGGTACTCGTTCTCGCCGAGGCCTTCCACCCGCAGGTTCTCTCTGGCGTAGTCGAGGCTCGGTTTCTCGGCGAACTCAGTGATGGACAGAAGTCGTTGATTCTTCTGCCACGTTCCGGCTACCGTTCCGTACATGCCGATTTGTTCCTCCGAAGCCTTCAATAACCCGACAACGCTCATTCGGTGCTCCTCGAAAACGTTCAGAAGTTGGCGGGCACACGGCTCGTCCGTCTCCGAGGAGTAGAGATGGTCGCCGAGCATCAGCAGAAACGGCTCGTCCCCGACCCATTCTCTCGCACAACAGACGCCGTGCCCGAATCCCTCCTGGATATCCTGTGTTACTATCGTCACGCGGCGCCCCACTTCCAGAACGTGCTTGGAATACTCCTGGAATCGGCCCGGCAGTTTGTTGTAGTTCTCGATCGAAACCTGCGTGTGGAAAAAAGAGGAAAAAGTTTCCACGTCGCACGCTTGAACCACGAGGCACACTTCCTCAATTCCTGACTTCAGGGCTTCCTCCACGATCAGAAGGATTGCCGGCTTGGCAATTCCGTCGCTGTCCACGATAGGGAAAAGTTCTTTCTTGACCGCTTTCGATGCGGGGAACAAGCGGGTCCCGAAACCGGCAGCGGGAATAACGGCTTTTCGCACGCGGCTGGCTGCCCGCAGACTGAGCTTCAGACACGGCATCTTCAAGTCCCGCTCGATGATCTCGATGACCTTTGACTGCGATTCCTCATCTCTAACGATAAACTGAGCGGTTCCATCTCCTTGTGAGCCAACTCCTTTCCCGCCCCAGATGAACTTCTCGAGAGGTTTGTACGACAAAACGCGGTGCAGGACAGGCGCCTTGAGCTGCGAAGGGCACGCAGGCGCGACATATCGGTCGAAGGATTGTTGCGCCTCCTTCATCAGCTCTCCGGCACGCCCAGCATCCCCTTCCACGATTGCTTTTTTCGCCCTCTCGACAATATCCTTGTTAATGTTGCCGAGGTACTCCTGCACGCTTTTCTCCAGCTCCGTTTCCGCGAAAGGATAACAGCGGTTTAGACGGCCAAGAATCTCGAGGGTATCTTTTTCGGCGCAAAGGTCAACAATCACCAGGAATATGTCCCGTTTCACCCGAAGCTCCACTACCTCTAAATGATCCCCGTCGAAAACCATTAGAACAGGCCGGTTGCCGAAGGCGCAGCCTTGATCCATCCGCCCGCAACGGGAGGGTGTCAACAGCTCCCCTCGATACGCGCACTCCATCTCCCCTCGGGTCGTCATTTTCAGATCGTAAATCCGGTTGAACGCCCTCGCGGCGAGAACACATACAGCGGCGCTTGAAGACAAACCTTTCTTTATCGGCAAGTCCGTCCTGTAATTGTCTATCTGGAGTCCCCGAACGTGGTAGTTCGTCATTACGTCGTACGCCACGCCAGACACATAGCTGAAAAATCCCCCCTCCCTCGCTTCCCGCAGAAGAGAGTCTTTTTCCATGGGTATTTCGTGGGGGCCGACTCTTTCCCCTTCCGGGGTTGTTGAGGTGAGCACGAGCTTGGAGGGATGAGGCGAGACATCTGCGTGAATCCCCTGGTCTGTGCCGCAGATGAGCGTATAACCTTTCTCAATGGCTGAGTTCGTTCGCCTGTGACCGCCCGCCCAATCAGAGTGTTCCCCGAAAACGCATATACGACCCGGAACAAACAGTTTCATAGTGCTTTTCCTCACCTGAGAAAAAAGGTGAAATCCTTGTCTGTAACCTCAAAATTGTCAAGGCTGCTCTTCGCAACCCATACTCTATGTTGGCTCAAGAATAGTAGCACGAACAGGCTTCCGGTGGGTAGATGAAGTTGAGAAGGACTGCTCCGCGGCCGTGTGACAAAGAAGCGTTATGAGATGGTGGGCGCATTCCGGCACGGTGTTCCAACGGCCTGTCTTACGCTTATGCGCTTACAGACCGGCATGGAGGGAAGAAGAACTCGTGAGCGCTGGAGATGGACTCGGAGAGACGCTGCTTCGGACACCTGTCAGCCGCAGCAAGGGGAATTCTCCGAGCAGTCGCAGCAGTCGCCGCTCGGCCCGGTTCCACGCAGCGCCCCGATGATGACTCCCGTGGCGCATCCCACCCCGGCATTCACGGACAGCGCCTCCACCGGGCAGTTCCGGGCGCACGCCCCACACTCCATGCAAGCATCGCGGTCCACGATTCTGGACTTTTGGTTCTCGATGGCGAAAACCGCGTGCGGACACACCTCCACGCACATCCCGCAGCCGACGCATCTCTCGGCGTCCAGCGCCAAGGTCACCACGTTCCGCAGATACCGTAACTTCAAAACCGCCGCCTCCTTCTTAATCCAGAGAGACGAGGGAGGTTATACAGAACCCGAATATTCATTGCCTCTTTATTTCTACCTTCCATGTTCTTTGTGCCACAAAACTCCTCCTCACACAAACCTCCCGGCCAGCCACAGTCCGACGCCCACCACGGCGGAGGCCACCTGAATGGGCACGGCGACGCGCATCTCTCGGCGAACGCCGGACAGCGAGGTGTACGTTGACGCTCCGGTAAAGTTCATCGCCATGAAGCTCGTCACAGCGGGGATGATAAGAAACCAGGCCGCCGCCGTTGCCAGGTTCTCGAACACGGTGGGGTGGACCCTCACGTAAACCCCAATAACCAGCGCGAGCCCAAGCCCGATCCACATTCCCTTGGCGGAGAAGGACCGCCCGGGCAGCCAGGGCAGCAGTATCGGCGTCAGAATCACACCGGAGAGGTACGCTGCGAGAAACAACATCGCGCACCGGAATCCGATGGCCGCCGCGAGAGAGAACGAGTAGCCCCCTCCGCTCACTCCGGCCAGGAGCAGCAAACACACTGTTATGAGCAGGGCGTATTTCGCTGACGCTACCAGCTCGACCGGGATCAGCACGGCACGGTCTCGCAACGGGAAGCGCAC
>JABMQX010000574.1 GCA_013203085.1 bacterium
CTCCGGCATACCACTTGCGCTGTGTCTTCTCCCTCCATTTCTTGTCGGGGTTGATTCCGCTTGTCTCCATGGGGAGGGTGATTTGCGTCTTTTGCCCGAGGCGGAATCTGGCGGCCATGGAACAGATGGCGTCCACGCCCAAACGCTTGCCGAGGTTGTAAAAGAACACGTTGCACGATTTCTTCAGTGCGTCTGCGATGGCGACGGGACCGTGGCTGTAGTTATGGTAGCAGCGCCACGGCCTGCGAACTCCGAGAAGATAAAACGCACCGGGGCAGTAGAATGTTGTGCCCCTCGAGATTCTCCCTGTCTCGAGACCGGCAAGTCCAATCACGACTTTGAATGTCGAGCCGAGCGGATAGGCCATGCTGATGGCTCTGTTGTACAAGGGTCTATCCGTGTCCTTCCCCCACTCCTTGATCTTCCTCACATCCTCGGCGCTCCTCGGCAGAGAGTAGGCGTTTGGGTCAAAGGCGGGACTGCTGGCCATGGCCAGGATGTCTCCGTTGCGGGGATCGAGGGCAACGATAGCTCCTTTTTTGTCCAAAAGAGCATTTTCGGCTGACTTTTGAAGTTCAAGGTCAATGGTGAGGTAGAGGTTTTTGCCGGAGCGTGGTTTGACCTCCTCGATCACCGTGTCAAGCCGGCTTCGGTAGTCTACCTGCACTTTGAGCTTTCCCTTCTTTCCTTGCAGTGTTCTCTCGAAGGTCTTCTCCAAGCCCATGATTCCAACCACATCGTCGGGTCTGTATCCCCATTTCTTGTACTGGCGGTAAGTCTCCGGGGAGATGGCGCCCACAGCTCCCAGGACGTGAGCCGCGAGGCTGCCCTCCACGTAATCCCGGGATGACTCAACCTCTGCGAGGAGTCCCGGAATATCCGGCTCGACAGACTTCAATTGATAGAACTGCTGTTCCGTGATGCCTTGCTTGATCTTCACCGGGAGGTAGGGAATGGCATCTCGGGGATCGAGCTTCCTTTCGATTTGCGCCTTTGACAACCCCAGCACTTCTCGAAGGACTCTGAGAAGTTGTGGGCGGCTGTCCTTATTTCTCTCCATTTCCGTGTAGGAAACGGAGGCGTCGTAGCGGAGAGTATTGCCGGCGAGGAGGCGGGAGTTCCTGTCGTAGATACATCCCCGGCGGGGTTTGAGGACGATTGTGCGAATTCTGTTCCTCAAGCCTTTCTGACGATATTTGTCCGCATTGGCGATTTGGAGAGACCAAAGCCTCACCGCGACCACACACAAGGAGATTCCTACAACAAGCAGAAGGGTCTTCGTCCTACCGGTAAGACCCGCTCCAGATCCTTGAGCGAGCATCCTGTGTTCTCCTCGATATTGAAAAGATGGTGCACCCGACGA
Organism: bacterium; assembly: GCA_013203085.1. GTDB lineage: Bacteria > Auribacterota > JABMQX01 > JABMQX01 > JABMQX01 > JABMQX01. Next base: position 1,364 of record JABMQX010000574.1, read on the forward strand.
CGGCGTTGGCTGCCGCAGAGGGGAGGACGGACCTCGCGAACAGTCCCAGGTAATTCATCTTTATTCCGTACAGCGCCAGCACGTTGAAAACAAGGATGGGGCTTAGAAACGAAGCCGCAACGATGACTGCCGCAATGGCCAGAGAATTGTCCTTGAAAAGCCTCTCCTGAATTCGCCCTACAAGCATGCCGATGATGGCGTAGGAGAGAGCGTACACTCCGATTCGCCCCCCGGAAAACAGGTCCACGATTGAGCCGCCAGCAACACCGATCATCGCCGATCGAAACCAGTCCTCGTGAAGACTGAAATATACGACAGCAATGAGCGCGAACTGAACCCTTAAGGCTTCGTACAGGCCGACCGCGTTGGGAAGAATGACCTGCAAAATGACGCTTGCCAGCAAAACGCAAGCTACGTTCCGCACTTTCATTTGGGCACCACCACCAACACTTCTGAAAGATGCCTGAAACCAACTTCCGACTCGAGTATCGCCGACTGATGAAGACCCTCTTCTTCCGGAACGACGCTGGCGATTCTTCCGATGACCAGTCCCTGAGGAAGCGGCGCTTCCTGAGTGGGAACCGGAGCGAGATGCGTAGTGACTACTACATCGCCGACCTTCACTTTGGCGTTATGTCTGATTAAAGTCATCTTCAATTCGCCCGGTCCCGACCCGATGACGATGCCGGTGATGTTCCCCTGGAGAGTGACGACGGGGATGGCGCTCTGCACGTCAAGAATCAGTCTCACCCTGCTCCATTTTCTTCCGACCTCGGTAACCCGCCCGACGAGGTCATCACCGTGAACGACAGCAACTCCCCTTTGCACCCCATCCTTGCGCCCGCGGTCTATCAGAAGCGTCTGATACCAGCTATCCGGCTCCCTTGCGATGACCCTGGCGAGGATGACATCGAAGCCGCGCTCGGCCACTTGCCGAAGCTGAGTGTGAAAAGAGGTCAGCTCCCTGACCTTTTCGCGCTCCTCGGCCAGTTTTGCATGGAGTCTCAGAAGTTCGCGTTCTTTCCGAAGGTTCTCGCGGACGATGTTATCGCCGTGAAAGGTCACCTTCCAGATATCCTTCAGTTTGTCGGCGACGGCACGGCTCACGGAGAAGACTGGAGAAAAAAAACCGGTTACGAACTCCTTGACCGACCTGGAGACGCTCAGCGGCAAGCTGAGAAACACGAAAATCGTGACAAACGCGGCGACAATTGCGACTCTCTTTCGCTTGCCAGACAAAAAACGCTCCTCATATCAAGTCTTTGTCTTTGTAACTGAAGTACTTTCCCTCCCCGATAATAATATGGTCGAGGAGTTCGATGCCCAGGACCTTCCCTGCGGCTTTGATGCGTTCGGTGGTCTCCGTGTCGTGTGAAGAAGGGGTTGGGTCCCCGGTGGGATGGTTGTGAACAATGATGATCGCAGCACATGCGTCGCGGACCGCCGATTTGAAAACTTCCCTGGGGTGA
>JABMQX010000054.1 GCA_013203085.1 bacterium
CGGGAAAAGGGTCTGTAGAGCTCCTCACCCTCCAGCTCGAAGGGAAAAGGCGGATGGACGCGAAGGAGTTCCTCCGAGGACACCACATCAGGGAAGGCACGGTCCTGGGAGAAACTGGAACCAACAACGGAGATTATCCCAATGAACAGACCTAAGCTGACACGAAGAGCGTTTATCAAGAGTCTGGGCGGTGGGATCGTTTGCTTGAGCAGCGGGTGTACATCGCTTCGCTTCGTCCGAGGTGGAAGGGGCAGACCTTTCTGCATTGTGGCGCTGCCCGACACTCAGATCTATGCAGAAAGCTATCCTGACATCTTCATCGCCCAGACCCAATGGGTCAAAAACCATAAGGATGAGATGAACATTGTTTTCGTCGTCCACGAGGGAGATATTGTCAACGATAACTCGGAAAAACAGTGGCGGAACGCGGACAAGGCCATGAGTATTCTGGACGGCGTTGTGCCGTATTGCATGGCGGTTGGAAATCACGATATGGGACCGGGCGGCAGCGCGACAAACAGAGACACCACGTTGTTCAACAAGTTCTTTCCGGTCTCCCGATTTGAAAACGAGCCGTGGTACGGCAGCCACTTCGGCGATGACAACGACAACGTCTACTGCAATTTCACTGCTTCCGGCATGAAATTCATGATCCTCGCTCTCGAGTTCGGGCCGACGGACGAACTTCTCGATTGGGCAAACCGGGTTGTGTCACAGCACAAGGACCGCAGAGTAATCGTGCTCACTCACTGTTACATGTACTCAGATGACACGCGGGTAGGCGAAGGGGGCAATTACAGCCCGCGCGAATTTGACTGTGGGGGGAACGACGGCGAGGAGATGTGGGAGAAGTTCGTAAGGAAACATGAGAACATATCTCTCGTCCTGAGCGGGCACATTATCAATGATGGCTTGGGTAAACTGACGAGCACCGCCGACCCCGGAAACAAAGTTCATCAGCTCCTCGCAAACTATCAAATGAAGGAGAACGGCGGAAACGGGTGGCTCAGAATCATGAAGTTCGTCCCCGAGGATAACAGAATCTATGTGAGGACTTATTCGCCGTTTCTGAAGAGATACGCCACGGACGAGCAGAACGAGTTCGAACTTCATTATGAGATGAGGTAGCCTGATACATTGCCCAACCGTGCACTACTGAGACTCTATGCAGAAAACCGTAGCTCTTGCCTGACACGGGACCCAAGGCCACGTCACTAATCGCGTCCGGGCTTAAGCTTATTGCTAAGCAATCTGGTTATGGCACATCAAGTTGGCAGGAACAAGCACCCCCGGAGATGGATCGCTCTTCTGGCGGCGGGCGTCCTGATTTGCTTCCTCGGCTCTCTCCTTATCGGAGTGAGAACGGAGGAGTTCTCGAAGAAAGGGATACTGGCGAGGATGGCGGGGACGTGCCGGATCATCCTTCGCCACATTCCGCTCCTCGGCAAGCCGTTCGAGACCCCGACCTGCGACGAGACGACCGACTTAATCGTCTGGGGGATCCGCACGCCCCGCATCATCCTTGCTTTCCTTGTGGGGGCTTCGCTCTCTGTCGCGGGTGCGGTCATGCAAGCCTTTTTTCAGAATCCCATGGCTTCGCCCTATATCGTAGGCGTCTCATCCGGAGCAGCCCTTGGAGCGACGGTCGCTTTCGCTTTCGATGTGAACGCGGGCAGCGGTGATGGGGCAAGAGGTCTCCTCGCCTTTCTCAACAACCAGCCGATTGCCCTGCTCGCTTTTGTGGGAGCACTGGGCGTAACGCTGGTAGTCTACCTTCTTTCGAGGAGAGGAGGTAAGATTCACCTGCCGACGCTCCTTCTGGCCGGCATCGCCTTGGGGACCCTCGCACTGTCGGCGGCGTGGTTCATCCTTTTCTGGCGAAGACCGTACGACTACGAGGGAATCATCTTTTGGCTCATGGGGAGCTTCAACGGGAAGGGATGGCCAAGGGTGGCAATGGTGTTCCCGTATGTTCTGCTCGGCGTAGGGTTCATCCTGAGCTTTTCAAGGGAGCTGAACATCCTGCTTCTGGGCGAGGAGACGGCGCAGCACCTCGGTGTTCGAGTCGAAAGGGTCAAATTGCTCCTCTTGGTGGCTTCGACGATACTGGCGGCGGTATGCGTCGCGGCGGTGGGCGTGATCGGGTTTGTGGGACTTGTCGTGCCGCATTTGATGCGTTTAATCGTCGGACCGGATCACCGTGCCCTGATACCCGCATCCTTGCTCGGGGGAGGATTGCTCCTTATGCTGGCGGACGCGGCAGCGAGGACTCTCTTTCAGGAGATGATTCCGATAGGCGTCATCACCTCCATGGTCGGCTGCCCCTTCTTCCTCTACCTGCTGACACGAAAGGAGAAACGCTTTTTCTGATGCTCTGAAGCCTTTCGCTTCATATGGCAATCTCTTTGACTTCATGCTCGTCAGGGACGTTCTCCATGACCATCAGCCTATACGCGTGCTTGATGTTCTCCTTCAGCTCCTCCAGCGTCTTTCCCTATGTCATCCTCTCGGGGTGCTCGAGCATCTTACCCAACCCGAGTTTTTACTCCCTCCAATAGATCATCGTCATCTTGCGATTGATGCATCACAGAGTCCAAGCGTGAAGCGTTCTTGTCCGCGGGAGATTCCGTCGCAAGCACGATCTCATAGGAGGAGATGAGGGACTGGATGAAGGAATCGTAGTCTATATAGCCGATCCCGTGGTCGCCCCAGGCTTCGCTCCAGGAGTTGACAAACCCGAACCAACCCCGCCGCCCATCATGCACCAGATTATCGTCGTACAAGGCGAGGGCCACCGCATGGCCGCCGATCCATTTTCCGCCTTCGCAGCGAAGCAACTCTCGCCAGGACCTGAGAGATTCCGCGAAGGGGGCACGTCGGGCTGGGCATGTGAAACGATCCCGGCCAAGCGAGATGAAGCCATGCGGTGCGGCGGTGAGCCAGTTGCTGTGGACGACCAGTCCGCACACGATAGGCCGCCGGCACAGGGCTTGCTTGATGACGGTAAGCGCGGATGTGTTCACACCGTTCTTGAGGAGGTTCCGGTACTGGGCGATCCTGCGTTTTCTGGCTTTGTGGAGTATCTCGAGAAACTGCGGGATGCCGAGGTGAGCACGGTCGCCGGGGATGTACGGCCAGTCCAATTCATCGCAGACGCCGTAATGTCGGAGGACTTTCGCTGCTGCGCGGAGGGTCGTCCCATGCTGCTCGACGAAATCCGCGGGAATGACGTCAACGATTTTGGCGAGGTTGTAGCAGAAACGTTCGCTGGTATTGAGGCTCTCGCCGGTCAATCTGAGATGCTCCATTTCGTAAACTTTCAGCATGCCGTAGGCAGCACAGGATCCTTCTAACCCCTGGTCTCTGACCGGGCCGCGAAAAGCCAGCCAACTTTTCGTTGACGGGGTCTCGAATGTCCCGGCAGGGGGACCGTAATCCCTGGCGGATGGTGTCTCTGGTGCAACGCCTCTGCGAAGAATTGCCTGTCGGTATCTCTCCATCTCGGCCACGGTTTTCATTCGCAGAATCCGTCCTTTTGCCTTTGCCTGTCGTGCTCCGTTCCAGAGAGGTCGGGTATCCAGGCGACGAAGAAACTCCGGTTTTCGTGGCGCGGATTAAAGTGCACAACTGTTCCCTCGACGACAAATTCCTTCTCCCCGGGGTTGGACGGGACGGGGCGAAAGAACGTGGTCCGGTTCGCCCTGGGAAAGTAGGCGACGACCGCGATGTCCGAAACGGCGTAAGGTTTCACAATCTCTATTTTCCCGTCGAGAACAGGGAGATATTCGCACTCGAAGAAGGTCTTGCTCCCGTAGCGGACATCAAGAGCGTCCCAGACGCGAAGGACCACATCCTCGTTGTAAGAGAGCGGCTGCTGGGGCAGAACGCGGCAGCCAACGAGACTGACGGTTGCAAGAAAAACAAGGGTCAGCCTGCGGTATTTCATTTGCCGTCTTTCCCCGAAGCCCGGTCATCCTGCGGAGTGGGTTGTTTGGGGCAGGGATCGCGCGAGCTTTCCGCCGCTTTCACACGGAAAAGTGTAAAGGAGCGAGATTCGTGGTATCCGACTTTTTCCTCGATCGCTTTTTTGCGGGCGCCCGTGAGTATGTCGCTGGCGCCGCTCAGGACAATGTCCCAGGGAAGAGGCGATGAACCGACGACACCGCCGAGGCGGGGCTCGTTCTCAGGTGCCTTCACTTCTGCCTCCGACGTATAGGAGATGAGACAGACCTCATCCACCGCGCACCCTCCCAGGAGGAAAATCATTCCCGCAAGCGAGAGCAATAGCGCAATCGCGCCGGAAGCTGTCGCCCGCCACGGATACGTGTTTCTAATAAGCTCGATCATTGTCATTCTCCAATTAGTACCTTTTGCTGCGGCTTTCGGGCCTCGTGAAACAAACAGAAGGCAGGAACGCAACTGACTAAGCGAGAGTTGGTTGCGTGTCCTGCCCTGTTTTCTTTACAGTAGCCCACTTTTTAACTTAACGCAGCATCATATCATATCTCTGCCCTTTTGTCAAGGAGAGAACGCGGGCGGTTGTGGCTGTGTTTCGGCCCACGATGAACTCACTGCAGAGGGCGCGGAGAGCGAGGAGAAGAGGGACAGGATCGGGCGGTGACGGAAGGGGGATTCCTCGGCGCCCTAAAAATGGAGGGGTGGCGAAAAAGTTGGGATTCTCCAGTATTTTGAGACGGAGCAAATGCTGCATAAGGCACAGGGGGAGAGGGAGATGGGGTCCGATTTCGGGATTCTTCAAAATACTGGACGCCCCCTCGGGTCCGGGTTGGGAAATATGGGGATGCAAAACGCAGAAACGCAGAGACGCAGGGGGAGGGGATGAGAGCGCAGGATGGCGAGGGACCGGGAGGAGACGGGGCGAAACGATTGCGGATTGGAGATTGCGGACGTCAGGATTTCGGATTTCGGATTGCAGATTTCGGATGTTGGGATTCCCGGTCCGGTTCTGACAGGATGAACAGGATGGACGGGAGGCACGGATCGCGGATCGGGGCCTGCATGGCGCTGTGGGAGGCGCTCGGCGGGGGGAAATGCGAGA
>JABMQX010000575.1 GCA_013203085.1 bacterium
CACCGCATGTGCGAGTTGGTGCGCAATGGTCGGATTGGCAAGGTCCGGTCAATTGAAGTTGGAGTGCCGGCCGGCGACAATGTCGCGTCTCCGCCATGTCCCGCGATGCGGGCGCCCGAGGAGCTGGACTACAAAAGATGGCTGGGGCGGGCCCCGTATGCGCCGTATACCGAGAATCGCGTCCACCCACGGAAGGGCTACGGCCGGCCCGGGTGGATGCGTCACCTGGACTACTGCGACGGGATGATTACCAACTGGGGAACGCACCTATGTGACATTGTCCAGTGGGGCAACGGCACAGAGCGGACCGGGCCAGTAGAGGTCGAAGGCGGAGGGGCTTATCCGCCCCCCGGTAGCTTCTGGAATGTGTTGAAGACGTTCGAGGTCCACTATGCGTTTGCCAATGGAGTTCGTGTGACCTACAAAACGTCGAAACCCTTCGTTCGCTTTGAAGGTTCGGAGGGTTGGATCCACGGCGAATTTCCCCAAGGCTTGAAGGCGGAGCCCGCCTCGATCCTAAATGGAAAGATCCTCGCGGATGAGATCAGTTTCCCGTTCAAAAGCGAGAAGCGGGACTTCATAGATGCCGTGAAAACTCGTGGGCAGACGCTGGAAGACGCTGAGGTTGGCCACCGCACGACCTCGCTGTGCCTTCTGGGACACATCGCCATCCAGATTGGTGAGAAGCTGCGATGGGACCCCGAGAGGGAATCTTTTGTGAACAACAACGCCGCCAACGGACTGGTTGACAAGCCCATTCGGACGCCGAAATATACGTGACAACTATCAACTTCACACTTCTTGGACGTGCTGAGGAGGTACGATGCTGCGCTCACTGAACATCATCTCTTATTTGTGGCTTATGACCGCTTCACTCTTGGTCGAATCGGCTGATCTTGCCTTCAGGAACGAGGGGGATGGGCTCTTTTCCTTTGACACCGGTGCAGTGCGAGGAGAACTCCTCGCGGACGACAAGTCCCAGGGCATTCGCACGCTCGTTCATATTGAAACGGGTATGGAGCTCGCGTATGGTCAAAACAACCCCGGCGTCCTGAGCTATTACCGAGTTTTCTCCGCCAACAAGCGCTGGGGGGACTCCGCCCGCGGATGGCCCAAATCTGCGAAACTTCTGCCGGATGGCGCGGTCCAAGTCCATTGGCTTTCCCGGAACGACCACCCATTTGAGATGACCGCAATCTACAGATGGAGTCTCCCTGATACCCTGGACCTGGAGACGATTGTTAAACCTGACCGGGACATGGAAGAATTCGAGGTCTTCCTTTCGTCCTACTTCAACAGACAGTTCAAAAGCCTTGTGTACGTCAAGCGGACGATCCACGCACCTGGTGACCCCTTCTTCCTGCCGACGGATGTGAATGATCTTGTGTTGGGAACGTACCTGGCCTTTCCACGCGATCGGCAAGCAGCTCAGATCATCTACGATGGCCGCTGGGACTATGAACCTCATCCTGTTCATTTTTCGGTTGCCAAGTACCTTGCCTACCCCCTTTGCATGAAACGGGATGCTCAGAGTGGCATCACTGTAGTTCTGATGTCGAGACCGGGAGACTGCTTCGCCATTGAGACCCCATACAATATGGATCCCCCGGACGGGATCGCCGGTCATTCCTCGATGTACATGTCTCTCTTCGGGGAAGACATCAAAGCGACCCAAACCGTCCGTGCCTGCACTCGCCTTATTGTACGCCGGAGACTCTCCGAAAGAGACGCTATCAGCTTATATTCTCGGTTCATTAACGAAGAGAAGTGAACTGGGCTGCGCCGATCATCAATTCGGTTTCCTCAACCAAACGTCAAGGACTGTCTCGCAAGTGACATTGGAGCAGGGCGGCCAATCTACCGCTCTTGTTCTGGTGTCGAACCGGTGATCTTATGCTGAGCGGAAGAGAAATCGTAAGGCGTACAATCCGATTCGAAAACCCGGGCAGGTTGGCTATTGATCTTCCCGAGAAATACGGGAGCGATGTTGCCTGGGTTGATATGTGCCCTTCCACTGACGCGCGGCCGAGCAGTGGTATGGACGAGTGGGGAGCACTGTGGGCGAATATAGGAGTGTCAAACCTGGGTGAAGTTCAGGAAGTCCCGTTGAGAGATTGGCCCGACCTTAACGATCTGGTCGTTCCGGACGTTAACGACCCGCACCGCTGGGGGCACCTGACAGGCGCTCGCGAAGAATTCGCGGGGAAGTTCATAATTGGGAAAGGAATATCCATTTACGAAAGGGTTCATTTCATTCGTGGGCTTGCCGATACGTGGGCGGATGTTTTTTGCGCACCAGAGAAGCTGTGTGAGCTTATTAACATTCTGGTGGAAATGAACTTAAAGGCGATTCAGCGATATGCGAGCCTGGGTGTGGACGGATACTTCTTCACCGATGACTGGGGGCTGCAAGACAGGCTGATGATCTCGCCTGAGAAGTGGCGCGAAATCTGGAAACCGTGCTACCGACAGATATACACCGCCGCCCATGATGCAGGGCTGTTCACGTTTCTCCACAGTTGCGGCTATATCGTAGATATCCTTGACGATCTCATCGAAACTGGATTGGATGTCATCCAGATGGATCAACAAGAGAACATGGGATTGGAGCTGTTGAGCGAGAGGTTCGCAGGGAGAATTACGTTCTTCTGCCCTGTTGACATTCAAAACACCATGGTCTACGGGTCTCTGGACGACATACGGGCTTATTGCCGCAGGATGGTTGCGCTTCTCGGCCGCGCTCAAGGTGGCTTCATCGCCATGTGGTACAGTGATCCGGCAGGTGCAGGGCACGCCGAGGAAGCCATTGATGCTATGTCTGAGGAGTTTCTTCGTATAAGCAGAGAAGTTGCAGCGGGATCGTTCTCCTTCTTTTGACAGGATAACAGGATGGAGAGAAGCACGCGGAAAGCATCCGCTCAATCCTGTCAATCCTGTCGAGAATGTTTTTCACCATTCCAGAGGTAACGCCACTGGTTTCCGCGTCTCATAGCATTTCTGTGCGGCAAAGATGATCTCGTGCGTGTGGAACGCGTCTTCCAGGTTACAATGTGATTCGCGATCATTGAGGATGCAGTCCACGAAGTGATCCATCTGTCCCTGGAAAGGATGGTGA
>JABMQX010000055.1 GCA_013203085.1 bacterium
CATGTTTCAGCGAGCCCTGGCTTACATCAAGCGGAACGTCAAACCGGACGGAGGCATCTACCACGATTCCTTTGCGACTACGTATCAGACGTCCGTGTGCCTTTGCGCGATTTCCGCTGTGAGAGACCCCGCTGATAGACCGATCATCACCGCTGCACAGGGGTTCTTGAAATCGCTCCAGGCGACGGAACAAACCGGTCTTTCCCGCACCAACTCGAACTACGGCGGCTGGGGCTATGCCGCTGGCGGCAGAGAAGCGGACCTCTCCAATCTTCAGTTCGCTCTGACAGCCCTCAAGGAAAGCGGCTTGACTGCTCACGATGCCGTTTGGGAGAAAGCCCTTCAGTTTGTTCAAAGGTGTCAGAATATCAGCGTGGATGGTGGGTTTATCTATCGGCCCGGTGAAAGCAAGGCGGGCGTTGACGAAAATGGAGACTATCGCTCTTATGCAAGCATGACTTACGCGGGTCTGTTGAGCTTTATCTACTGCAGCGTGGACAAAGATGACAAGAAAGTTTTGGCAGCGTTGGAATGGCTCCGGAAGAACTACAATCTCGAGGAGAACGTGCCCATAGGAAAGCAAGGTCTGTACTACTCTTACCATACCATGGCAAAAGCCCTCGCGGCTTACGGTGACAGAACGTTCGTGGATTCCAGCGGGCGGCAGCACGATTGGTTCAACGAGCTTGCTTCCACTCTTCTGAAAAAACAACATCCGCAAGGCTTCTGGGTCAACACCTCCTCGAGGTGGTTCGAAACGGACAAAGTCCTGGTCACCGCCTACGCAATTCTCGCATTGTCCGAAGGGTACGCGGCTTCCCGATAGGGAATGTATCCCTCTCCGGCGATTGAGGGAAACCAGCGGCCGAGTCTTTTTAGTCTTCTCAGGCGATGCAAGCGGATGCACAGGTTATCTTACAACGCCGTTTGCGGCATCGTGGTGTCGTGTCTCGTTGCGGGCTACGTTGGCTCTTTCTTTTTCGTGAGGAGGCTGCGGCCCAGAGCGTTCAAAAAAGAGTTCTCCGCCATCAACTCGCTCTACGAGAAGGGGGATTACAGAGGGGCCATCGCCGCTTACGAGAGCCTCGCCCGCCGTTACAAGATTCAATGCATGAGCCTTTATTACAACCTCGCAAACGCCCATTACAACGCAAACAATCTCGGTAAGGCCATTCTCTACTATAGGAAAGCCCAAAAACTTGCCCCACGGGACAAGGAAGTGGCGGACAATCTCCGAATCGCGCAGGCAAAAGGCGGGTTGCCCACTCTTCCCCAACGAGCATCTCCTCACCAGAGCATCGGCAGGAAGCTCGTGAGACTGTTTTCTCTTTTCGAGGGGGTTGCTGCGTCGCTGACTTTTCGCTGGCTGCTCATCATTTTTGTTCTCCTGAGCGTCTTTCTTGGGAGGAAACGGCGTTACCTCGTTCGCATTTCGATTGTCTTGGCTATTCTTTTCTACATGTCCCTCGGGGCGACGCTATACAAAGCTTACGTTCAGAAGTCTTTCAGGGAAGCCGTCGTACTCGATGAGCAGCCGATGAGAAAAAGTCCCATCGAGGACGGCCCCAGCATCAAAGTTCTCAAGGAAGGAACAATGGCCCGCCTCGAACGCCATCACAATGGCTGGTGCAAAATCGTTGTGGACGGCGGAAAAGTCGGCTGGATTAGACAAAGCGACATCGAGGAAATCTGAGCCTCTTTCTACCCTGTGGTTAAGAATAGATAGAAGGCCCACCCGGGCGATCGGCGCGTGGGAATGCAGTCTGCGGCCTCTCAGCCGAACCATGTCGGCTTCCGTTCAGTGCCTCTGCTCGACGTACCTATGCAGGCTCGATTTCCGTCCGGGAGGCTATGATCTTGTCAACGAGATGATACTCCAAAGCCTCTTTGGCGGAAAGCCAGAAATCTCTGTTCGCATCCTCCGAGATTTGCTCGACCTTTTTTCCGGTGGCTTCCGCGACGATAGTGTTGAACCTCTCCTTGAGCTTCAGGATTTCCTTGGCTGTAATCTGGAGGTCTGTTGCTTGCCCCCACGCGCTGGTGAAGGGCTGATGAAGGAGGAAACGAGAGTTGGGCAGGGAATACCTTTGCCCTTTGTCGCCCGCCAGAAAGATAATCAGTGCGGCGCTCGCACAAAGCCCGGAACAAATGATCCTGACCTGTGGCCGCACAAAGCGCAGAACGTCGTAAATCGCGAATCCGGAATCCGCCGCGCCCCCGGGCGAGTTGATGTACACGGTGATCGGCTTGACGGGGTCTTCTTCCTCCATTAGAACGAGGCTGGCAATGACCCGTTCCGCCGTAACATCGTTTATCGCCCGCGAGATAAGGACGGTCCTTTTCCCTATCAGCCTCTCGACGAGCTTGCCCTCGATTTTCTCTCTTGGTTCCTCGCTGTTTTCCTGAATCCATTCCATTCTCATTTCTCCTGACGTATCGATTATATGTGCAGAAACTCTCGGGGTTCTGTCCACCGGCTCACGCCCGGGTCTTTTCCTGGGAGATATGCCGCAAGCGGAGGATCACTTCAACATCCGGTTCTTACCATATCAGCTTCCCGGTCTCGCGGCCAAGCTTTGTGTGAATGCCCGGGAGAAGAGGGGATCTTCTGCATGGGCCGCCGGGAGGCTCGGCGGTCTTGTTGATCGGTTCACCGATACGCGGTGCTTGCGCTAAGTGCAACGAGGAGCTTGCTCAACGCCGGGCTGTTGACGAACGCCGCTGGGAGTTCGCGGAACTCACAGTTTCGCCTTAGTACTTCCTCAAGAGTCCGATGACGACGCCACGGATGCGGACGTCCTGTGCATCCACGATTATAGGCTCGAGATCCGTGTTTGCGGGCTGAAGCCTTACCTTACCGTTCTCTCTATAGAACTTCTTCAAGGTCACATCCTCATCCTGCAACAATGCGACCACGGTCTCCCCGTTCTCCGCCTGAGCGCGTTCTTCAATGATGACGAAGTCTCCGTCCCGGATTTGCTCCTCGATCATGGAGTCGCCGCGGACTTTGAGCACGAAGGTTTCTCGCCGTCCCAACATCTCCTCGGGAATGGATAGACTCTCCTCAACTTGAATTGCCTCGATCGGCTGTCCGGCGGCAATCGTGCCCAGCAGAGGAACCTCCGCCACGCGACCGATGTTGAACTGGCTCGCGGGCGAAATTTCAATTGACCGGCTCTTGTGAGCTTCCCTCGTGATCGCACCCTTTTTCTCGAGGAATTTCAAATGTTTATGGACGGTGGCGAGAGAAGCAAGATGAAAATGCTGTCGGATTTCCTCAATGCTGGGAGCGTAATGGTTTGAGATGATGTGGTCGGCAACATAGTCGAAAATTTCCCTCTGTCGTTTGGTCAAGAACATCGTTCGCACCTCCTTTTTCGCCCTGCCCTTGTCAAGAATCGGCGTTGCAGAAACCGGTCGCCATATCCCAGTTCTTTCCGCTGTGCTCTGTCGGAGAAGCCGCCAGGTCGGCTCACCCATCCAATTCAGTGGACATTTTAGGCGAAAAGAGGGCGAATGTCAAGCGAAAATATTTGATTGTTTCGCCGTCGTCTGGTATTCTAAAAGTGTAAAGGAGCCTCAGGATGAAAAAACGGGAATGGATGCTTCGAGCTGAGCGTTCTATGCTTGTCGCAATGTGCCTTCTCATGGCGGGCTGTGGGGACGGAAAGAAAAGCCGCCAGGACATCAGTTTCCTGCTCCGCAGCGGCCAGGAGCAGATGCAGAAGGGGCGTTATCGGGAAGCTATCGCGAGTTTCCTGGAAGCCAAAAGGCTCGATCCCGAAGCACCTGAGCCTTACATGCGCTTAGCATTGATCTACGAGGAGTGCCTTCATGATTCCGCCATGGCTCTTCACTATTATCGCAGGTATCAGAAGGTTGAGAAGGACAACGTGAAGAAGGAAGAAGTTCGCGGGTGGATCGTTCAATTGGAGCGGGAGGCAGGGGAGGCGGGCGAAGGGAGGCGAACTGCCACGTTGCCCGGCGAGGAAGCCAGCGACGGCGAGGCAGGCACGGCAGTACCAGGCAGTGTCGGTTCTAACGGACCGTCCGACACCGCGATTTCCGTCCCGATCGAGGAATCCCTCGCGTACAAAGACCTCCAGGCGAGGCTGACGTCAGCGCTCAGCGAGATACGACGGCTCAAAGCTCAAGCCGAGCCTGAAGCCAACCCATCCGAGAAGCTGGCCGAAGCCGAGCAGAGAGTTAAGAAGCTTCAAAGCGAAAAGGAATTGTTGGCGAAGAACCTTCAGAATGCAAGAGCCGATGTTCTCCGGAATCAGCAGACCGTTCTTCAGGAGCAGAAGAAGACCGACACGCTTCGCAATGCCTACGAGGCGCAGATTGCGGACCTGAAAAGGGGATTGAATACCGGCGAGACCGAGCAGATAGCACGATTGGAAAAGACGGTGAAAACCTATGCGGCGACGCTCTCTTCCTTGCAGAAGGTCAACGATGAGCTGAGAAAAGAGAACGCGTCCCTGCGGTCCAGATTGCGTCGCGCAGGCGGTCTCGCCCGGCGTCACACTGTCCGCGAGGGAGAAACCCTGAAGAAGATTGCCGCGTACCCCTCCGTTTACAGAGATAGCAAGAAGTGGGTTGTTATCTATCAGGCCAACAGAGATAAGGTGCGAGACCCAAACACGCTCAAGCCCGGACTTGTCTTGGTGATTCCTCCCGGCTGACGCGTTTTCAGAAGGTTTGCCGGGTGGACAATGAACTGCCAACGAGAAAAGGCGATGCCAAAAGTTACACGCATCGGCGCGAAGACCATGCTTTCTCAGAATGTTCTGGCAAGGAAGTTTCTTAACGTCGTATGTGTTTCTCTTATTGCGGCGGCTTGGCTTCAGGGCTGCGAAAAAAAGGGGCCAAGGCAAAAGTGGTCTCCGCATTATCGTAAGGCGGTGCGCGCGTACCGGCAGGGAGAGTATGCAAAGGCTGTCTCTCAGTTCGAGAAGGCTTTGTTGTACGACCCCTCAAAGGCCGAAATCTATCTCGACATCGCGGCGATATACGACGACTTTCTCGGAAATACCTCTGGGGCGATTTCTTACTATGAGAAGTATCTGCGAGTTGCCGACGGAGGACGTAAGGCAAAATGGGTGAGGCGTTGGATAGAGCAAGCGAGGAAACGGCTTTTGTCTGCCGAAGGGCAAGAGCAACCGGGTGAGGCGGAAACAGACAAGGATCAGCTCATCGAAACCCTCCGGGAGGAATTGCGTCTCACGAAACAAGCTCTTGCCGACGAGACCGATAAAACCTCGAGTCTCTCGGGGCGAGTTTCAAGCCTGGAGAGCGAGTTGTCAACGGCCCTAAAAGAAAAAAAGGAACTGGAATTGCGAGTCGCGTCTGACTCCGGTGACGGACGCCAGCCAGGGAGAGACAAGGGGCAAGTCGGCGTCTCCGGCAGCGAGCGGAGTATCTCATCGAAGGAAAGACGCCCGTCTCCGGCAAGCTGGGTTCTGTGCGGGGCTTTGGGTGTTGTCATTGTGGCTTTGATTATCAAACAGAGGTACGCCAGGGAGAAAGAAAAGGCCCTTCTGGCAGGCATCGAGTCGGCGGCGTCCGGTTCAACCGAGCACATACGAAAAGACGATATCCTCGGGAAATACTACTGGGTGGAGAACGATCACAGCGCAGGAATCCTGAGTTTTACAGAGAAGGATGGCGATATGCACGTGTGCGTCATAGACGGCACAACCCGGTTGAGGTCCCGAGGGAAAGGCAAACTCATCGGCAATGTCGTCACCGCGGAGCTTCGCAGCGGCAGCGAGGAAAGCGTGGTGACCAAGTTCATTTTTGCCAACAACGGAAGGACTGTTACTGCGGTGTGGCAGGGCGATGAAGGAACGTCCGTAGCCGCCGGGACAAAGGCAGTTCAGGAATAGTCAGGCTGCTCATTGCGCTTCGGTCATTAGAGCGAGTCAGCCGCAGGTTCGGCGTGGAGAAACATGGCGAGAAAGTTCTTGATACTGATGGTCATCAGCTTCTGGGCTTTGATGACCGGCCTGTTTGTGAAGAAGCAGTACTTCTTTCGCAAGGATGCTCGTGATGGAGCGAGGTCAGCTCTTCTCGACCCTGAGTACAGTATGGGCATTTACTACGGCCCGAATCGGATAGGGGAGTTCCGCTTCAACGCCTATCCGTGGGGTGATTATGCCGACGAAGGATACCGTTTGGTCTCGAGCCTTCACCTGAAGTACCCCCTCGTCGGGGAAGCACATATCACCGGCGAGTCCTTCACGGACAGAGAACTCTTTCTCCGCAAGTTCAGCTATTATCTCAGATACAAACTGAAAATGTTCGATGAGCAGAATGCAAGGCTGGAGGGAAGCCTGCAAGACGGCAAGCTCTTCTTGAAAGTCAAATGGGGCACGTATGACAAGACGTTTGAGATGCCCGCTCAAGAAGGTATCAGCTTATATGATCCGATCACGCCGTGGATTGTCGGAGGGAAATTTCGTCCCGGCCGCGAATACACTGTCGAAGTGTTCAATCGCCTCACCAGAACACGCCAGCTCGCGAGGGTGAAAGTCATCCGCAGGAGGGAAATCCCGTTCGAGGGGAAAGAGATTCCGGGCTTTGAGGTGGAAACGACCGTGGCAGACTTGAAATCCATCTTCTGGATCGGACAAGACGGGAAAGTCTATCGGATGGAAAGTCCCGTTGGGTTTTCCCTTGTGCGTGAGTCTGTTATGCAGATGGAGGAACAGGGACTTTGATTCAAATAGAGCACGTATTCAAGAAGTTCGGGGACAAGGAGGTCATTCATGACCTCTCCCTTCATGTCCCGAAAGGAGAGTTGTTCGCCTACCTCGGACCGAACGGCGCCGGCAAAACCACGACGATAAAGATGCTCACCGGGCTCCTCAAGCCCACAACGGGGCGAGTCTTGGTAAAGGGGCACGATGTCGAAAAGGAGCCCCTCCCGGCCAAGAAAGTCATCAGTTACGTGCCGGACCTTCCCTATCTTTACGAGAAGTTGACCGCGGAAGAATTCCTCAGATTCATCGGAAATCTTTACGGAGCCAACGGCAAAGTCTTGGAGGAAAAGATCGGCCACTTCCTCACCATGTTTGACTTGGAGGAGTTCAGTAGTTTTCTCATCGAGGACCTTTCACACGGAATGCGTCAGCGTCTTGTTTTCGGCGCGGCTCTGCTCCACGACCCGGAAGTCATGATCATAGACGAGCCTATGGTGGGTCTCGATCCGAGAAGCGCTCGTTTGGTCAAGGATGTCCTGAGGGAGAGGGCTGATAACGGCACAACCGTATTCATGTCCACTCACTCACTCTCGGTCGCCGAGGAACTGGCTGACAGGATTGGCATTCTCAATCACGGACGCCTCGTGATCGTGGGGACTTTCCACGAATTGAAGGAAACGTCCGGAAGGGGCGGCCGGTTGGAGGACATATTCCTTCAGTTGACCGCAGAGAAACCAGAGCCCGATGTCGGTGCCCGGCAGGTGGAGTAGGGGAGGGTGCGCAATCCACAGAGCGGTCATCCGCGATTGCAATAGTTCTTGTTTCTGACTGACCGGCCCGCTGGAAAAGGAGCATCGACAAATGAGGTGGCACCACTTTCTCGCATCGTGGCTGACAACAGTTTTGGCACTTGCATCTCTTTCGGCGGCAGGGGCCGTGGAGACGCGAGTTTCCTTCGAGGAAAGACGGGACATCCATGCCTTGATCAACTCGCTTGGGACAAGCGATAACGTCGCTTTCCTCAGAACTTCCCGCGCCCTCAGGGAAAAGGGAAGGAAAGCTGTTCCTTTTCTGATCTCAACTCTGACGGTCAATCCGAACCCAAAGGTCCGTCATCAAATTGCGAGAGTCCTCGCGGAGATCAGGGATGACCGGGGAATTGACGCACTTTTTCAGGCGTCCGTTCTTGACCCGGATGATGCTGTTCGAAAGATTGCGGAAGCCTCCCTCGACGCGCTGATCGGACGGCTCAACGCCCCTCAGCTTGGCAAGCGTGTTCAAAAGGATTACGGGCGGTTCGACAGGCAGTCCATTTACTCGCTCCGGAAAAGACTCAAGACCGATCGTGTCCCGTCGGTTCGTCAAAGAGCTGCCCAGACCCTTGCGGAATACGGCGACGAGCGAGACCTTGACGCTCTCTTCGAGGTGGCGAAAGGAGATAACGTCGCGGCAGTTCGCCTGGAAGCCGCGAAAGCGATCGTGAAGATCGCCTATACCATCGTGCTGAACAGTGAGTACCGGGTCACATTCTTCGGCACACTGACCGACGGTCCCGACTCGTTCAGGGAGAGAATAGTCCGGTCCCTTATCAATCTCCTTCGGGAAGAACGGGATGGCTCCGTCCGACTGGAGACCGTCAAAGGACTGACGAGGTTGGTCTACCCCACTTTCCTCATCGGAGAGGAGGGGTTCGGCCCCGCGTTATCGCTCAAGGTGAGAAGCCGTGAGGTTATAGTTGAAGTAAGAGACTGTCTTCTTTCTCTTTTGCAGAATGACCGGAGTGCCCCGGTCAGGAAGGAGGCTGCCGTTTCCCTTTCCAAGCTCTTCACGGCCCTTCTCAACAAAGGGGACGAGGTATCCAACGAGAAGCTTCGCCGCAGCCTTCTCGGACTGGAAAGAGTCCGTTACGTCTATCCTTATCCGCCCGGAGGGATGAGCCATTTCCGTCAGCGATCGTTCAGATATCTGCCCGCGAGGGCTGAACACGTTCTGAAGCCCGTCCGCGACGCCTTATCAAAAGCGTATTCGACCGATCGCGACCCCGGGGTGCGACGGGAAGCCGTCATCGGGCTTACGTTCCTCGGTCGAAAGAAGGACTTGAGGGTCGTTTTGCGTCATTTGCCGCACGAGAGGAGCGAAGACGTTTGGCTTGCCTCCATAGACGCACTCGGGCAGCTTGGCGGAGGGACCGCAGCCAAAACCCTGCTTAACGTGTACCGAAGACCGTCAAACAGCGCCAAGCTCCGGAAGGCCGCCGTCCTGTCCATTGGGAAAATAGGCACCAGGAATATCGTTCGGAACCTCGCAAGTTTTGTTGCCAGGGAACCCAATCGCGAAGTCAAGCTCGCTATCCTGGAGGCGCTCGGATACCAGCGAGATGACCGCACCGCTGCCGCGTTGGCGAAGGCATGTCAGGATAAAAGCAGCGATGTGCGCACCGCTGCTGCCAGGGCTGCTGGAGGCAACTTCACCGACGAAACCATCCCCGTTCTGAAACGCCTCCTGAAGCAGGACCCGGATGAAAAGGTCAGGGCCGCCGCGTGCACATCGTTGAGCAAGGCAATAGGCAAGGAAGCGGCAGACCTTTTCATCGCCGCACTGGACGACGAAAGCCCGACCGTCCGCAGAGCAGCGGCAGTGGAACTGAGAATCCATAAGATCGCCAA
>JABMQX010000576.1 GCA_013203085.1 bacterium
GTTCCGCGCCGTCGTCCGCAGAAGTCCTATCTTCGAGAAAATCTTTGATTCCGAGGAAAATCCGCTGCTTCAAGACCAGTTGCCGGAGGAGATTCTCGATTACGACATCATCGCTCAATTGATTCTCGGGAAGTAAGAAGGGACACCCTCCGCCTGCCGAGCATTTCCCCCACTAAAACCGAGATGATAGCAGCTCTTCACCTCCACACACCATTGCTTTTCCATCTCTCCGGCATCTCTTTTCTCCGCGTTCTCCCGGATGAAGATTCCTTTTTGCAATCCTGTGGCCTATCTAATGCCTACGTTATCACGGGGCCGAAGAGAAGTAGTCGCAGAAAGGAGATTGGAGGGGCCGAGGTGCAGCTCTTCGGGCGCCCGGGGAACTCCACTGACCAGTTTGGCTGACCCTATGCATTGAACTTGCGACTCACGACCCGTAAGATCTGTGGTGGGGCAACCGATGACGTATCTGGAAGGCAGCGGCTTGTTGAACGCAAGCGTTACCCTTCTCATCTTACCCTTTCATAGCGTGTAATTGTCCAACTTCGATCTCTGCCGGGGCGTCACCGTTGACATGATTCTGGCTGTCCTTTCAAACCAACGAAGACGGCTGGCGGGGTTCCTCCGCCTCTTCCTCAACCTGTTCATCACCTCACCACATACGTAACCCAAGCTCCCATAGGCCTGTCTGCCTTCTACGTGTACAGTACATTTACCGCCTCGGCCGGTCTTGACACTTGGCACCATGGTCTATATGCTGCGTGCGAAGCGCTGAACGACGGCCTTTAAGCGGCAGGAGGACGGTCGGACGCGGAAGCTCGAGAATAAACTCTCCGCTCTCCAAGCGAAGCTGGCGCAGAAGGATGAAGTGATCGCGGACATCATGGCGTCGCACGCGGCGTTCTATCGAGAGCACCCGAGGGAAGGCTACCGGCGGGATTGGAATCTCGACGCTTTGGACACCATACGGTGCAATGACCGGAACCTCGCAGATGTTTTGGGACTACTCGGGCCCTTGCTTGAGCACAGGTGGCTGAAAGGAGGACATTGTGGTAAAGCTATACGATAAGCTGACGGATCGGTATTTAGGGGAGATTACGGAGGAAGAGTTGCAGTTCTTGATTGACAATCTCGAAGAGGAAAGTCTCACCGACGTGGATTATTACATCAACGAGACGATGGTCAACTCGTTGAAGGAAAAGGGGATGAGCGAAAACCTCACGAGATTGATCGAATCCGCCATGGGCGACAAAGAGGAGGTCGAAATCCGGCACGAGCGAGACGCATCGGAAGAATAACCGTCATCACAGGTGCATTTCCCTAAGCATGAGTGTAGTCTCCTTTCTTGGACCTTGTGGTTTATGTTTCGTTTTTGAGAGGAGAATGCACCCGTCCCTTTTCCCTTATGCAGAAATCTACAGACTCTTAATTACACTATCCAGCGGCATCCGTTCTTAAAAAGGACTTGCATTTGTGGGCGGGATGGTCTAACTTGTTACTGAATAGAGTGAGTGTTCTTGGCGTCAGGCGGCGAGAGCTCGCTGCGATCGGAGAATCCGGTGGCTTGTCGCCGGGCGCGTTGTCCCGCTTTGGAGGACGGCAGTCCCTGTCGCGGACCTGCCGGTTTGAAAAGGAGTGAGAGTATGGTACGAAGGGTTATACTGATTCTGGCGGTGCTTCTGGCGACGGGAATCTTTGTCTCGGGTTGCTACGAGACAAAACAACGCGTGCTTGAGACGGCGGAGTACGCTAAGGTCTTCCTGCTGGATGACGACGGGCTGGGCACAGTGGGAAACATCCAGTAGAGAAAAGAAAGCCCAAGCCGAGCTGGACGTCTGAGTTGACGGCCAGAGCGAGGGACCAATACGACAGCCGGGAAAAGCTATCGTCCTGGACAGATGGATATCGGCAAGGTCGTCGCGCCTTCGGTCAGGTTTTTGGCGGATGACTGACGGGTCAACGCTCACTAATGAGAGAATTCAGAAGCCACAGACGCTGTTGAAAGCGTGTGTGGCTTTACTGTTTGAACGTTGTGTGATGGCGGGAAATAGGTTAAGCCTATCTTCTGCGGTCGCGAGTGGGACTTAAAACTCTTCCGCTCAAAATCAAGGAGTTACGAACTCACGCTGTAGAAGATGGCCTTGAAGGGAGCCAAGAATGGACGGGAAAAAGTACGAGATGCACCTGATTTCACACACCCACTGGGACAGGGAATGGCGTTTGGTCTCACAAGAATTCCGCATGAAGCTGGTGGACTGTCTGGATCATCTTCTGGAAATCATGGAGTCCGATCCGAATTACAAGTACTTTACTCTCGATGGACAGACGATACCGCTGGAGGACTACCTGGAAGCGCGGCCGGAAAACCGGGAACGAATCCGGAAATTGTGCCGGGCGGGGCGGATTCTCGTCGGGCCGTGGTACACGTGCATTGACGAGTCTCTGGTACATGGCGAGTCCATTGTGCGAAATCTCCTCGTGGGACATGGCATTGCGGAAGAGTTCGGCGGGGCGACGAAGACCGGGTCGGCGATTTCTTCCTTCGGGCACATCGGGCAATTACCGCAGATTTTCAGGGGGTTCGGGATTGACAATGCCATTTTCTCGCGAGGGATAAGCGAATGGCAGGTGAAATCGGAATTCATCTGGCGCTCGCCGGATGGCTCGGAAGTGCTGGCATTTCATCTCCCCGACAATTACACGAAAAGCAACTGGTTTTACGTCGTGCACCGGCCGGCGTTCTACGAGATGGAACCGTACGATTGGGAGTATCCGTGGGGAGAAATCGGGGTTCCGTTCCACGCGGCGGACGAGGGGTCTCGCCATAAACCGTATCGTCTGCTGAAGCCGAAGATGAGGTTCAATCCGGAGAGAATCTTCCAACAAGTGATGCAGTTGCGGAAAGAGTGCATCGAGAAGGCAACGACTCGGTATCTCCTTTTCATGGACGGCGTGGACCACCTGGAGCCGAACCCCTTTCTCACAAGGGCTATTGCCGAAGTCAACAAGCGCCTGAAGGGCGAAAGGCTTATCCACAGCAATTTGGAAATCTACATGAAGAAGGTCAGGTCCGCCGTCGGCAAGCTTCGGGTGCGGACGGGCGAAATGAGGTCGCCCAGTAAGAAAGGGATTCACAACAGGCTCTTCGGGCATGTCCTCTCCTCGAGGATGTATTTGAAGCAGGCAAATGAGAAGGTGCAGACGGCTCTCGTCCGGTGGGCGGAACCGATGGCGACTGTGGCGTACACTTTGGGCTTCTCATACCCGGCGAGGTTCTTCGAGATGGCGTGGAAGTTCCTGCTCCAGAACCACGCTCACGACAGCATTTGCGGCTGCAGCGTTGACCGGGTGCACGAGGATATGGAACACCGTTTCAAGCAGGCGAAATACATCGCTGACGAGCTCACGCAACGAGCGTTCTGGCAGATCGTTCCGGAGATAAACTCGTCGCGCTTCGAGGACAGCGACATTGTCCTTAACGTCTTCAATTCCCTTCCCTTCGGCAGGAGCGAGGTGATTGCGATTGACCTGGACATACCGGAGAAATTCGGCGCAAAGGATTTTGTTCTTCGCGACTTGGAGGGGAAGGTTCTCTCCCATCAGCACGTTTCACGGGAAAAGGTTTGTCCTGAGATGCTTAATCCTCTGAACGCGCAGTTGAGCCCGCACTCGGATAGATTCACTGTCCATATCCCTGCGGAAAATGTACCTCCTTGCGGATACACGACTCTCGTTGTCACGCCCACGGATAAGAAAACTCGGACGCCTGGTAAGCTGGCGACCGGGCACAACGAGATGGAGAACGAGTTTCTGCGGGTTCAAATCGGCAGCGACGGCACGCTGGCCGTGACAGATAAGGAAACAGGAATGATGTGCGGCCCGTGCAACTACTTTGAGGATGGAGGAGATGTCGGGAACGCCTGGGTTTACATGCCGACCTCCCCGGAGGAGGTTGTTTCCTCTCTCGGCAAAAAGGCGCGAGTGAGGCTGGTGGAGAATGGACCTCTCCTTGCCCGGTACGAGATAGAATACGCGATGCTCCTGCCGCTCGAGGCAGAGCCTTTGAAGAAAAAGGTGATTTTCGAGGAGTCGCAGGCGATGAAGCGTCAACGTGGCAAGAGGCGGAAGCTGTTGCGTATTGTCTCGGCGGTGATTCTCCGTCGAGGCGAGAGGAGAGTGGAGGTTGTTACCCGCCTCGATAATCAGGTCAAAGATCACCGGCTGCGGGTTTGCTTCCGCAGCGGCGTTTGCAACGCGAAGGTCTCGGCGGCGGACTCACAATTCGATGTGGTGGAGCGCCCCATAAAGTTGCGTGACACCAAAGGCTGGAATGAGAAAGCATTTCCCACTCATCCACAGCTCGGTTTCGTGGATGTCAGCGACGGAAAGGTAGGGCTGGCTATCCTCAATCAGGGGCTTCCGGAGTATGAGGTGGTTGATGATAGGGACAGGACGGTCGCGGTGACGCTCCTTCGCTGTGTGGGA
>JABMQX010000056.1 GCA_013203085.1 bacterium
CTGCTGTCAAACGTGATTTCGACCACGTCATAAAGCGCCGCACTGCCCGGAAACGACACGTTGCTGATAACCGGCGGCGCTGCGATAATAGCCTGCGCCACCCCGAAAACGACAGCAACGCACCCGAATCCCTTGCACAGAATATGTTTCACTTCATCTTTTCCTTGAGAACCTCAAGTATGACTCTTCCACGTCCGGAGATTGTAAAACCTCCGCGGACCCAGAGCATTCGTCCAAGCAAACCTTTCCCAGACTATTGTCAAGCCGCTGGCCGAAGTCTCCTCGCATGATCACTCCTCGCTTATCCGGGGGCAGGAGCCACGATAACAGCCACGTCTCGTTGAAATGGTGGCAATTGAAGGGTAAGGAATCCGTCAGGGGAGGCAATCACTTGCTCCGATGCGATTACGCCGAGGGGCGTCTCCTCATCCCAGGTGTCGCAATACATCACGTCAACCTCCGTTCCCGGAGACATTCCTGACAGAGTGATGGTCATCCCGGTGAGAGTTCTTCCCCCGATATCGCCCGGTTCCGACCCAGTTCCAAATCCATTGTCCACATCTCGGACGAACAGGTACGCGTGCTCAGAGGCTTGGGAACCGAAAACCCGTAGCTCGGGCGATGCCGTTGCTTGCACAGTGCTTAAGGAAAGCTCAGGCCAACTATTTGCATTGGCCGCGTCGAGGAACGCCCGCGCGACCTTATAGTGGTAATATAGCGGGAAACCAGTTGCCGCCGTCCGATTCTTGCTCGAATCCTCGTGAATATACCGCCCCCACCACCAGTAGGCGGACAGTGATTCATTCACCAGGGCCATCCACAAGAGATTGTGGAGATGGGTGCCCTGATCGAGGTGATCGTCCCGATGATCCGCTGCGAGGGTTGGGTCGAACAGCGAGGAGCTATTCACAGGGTCGTAGCCATCCAGCGTCCAGCATGCGTCCGGATGCTCATACCCCCCACCGGCTTTACTCTGATCGCCGATTCCGAACTCCCCACACCAAACCGGCTTGTCGTACGTTGAACGCAAAGAGGCAATCATATCGGCAACAGCTTGGTCCCGGTCGTACACTTCCAGTCCCCCGCTCCACGCAGTATTGCGGTAATGGTGGAGCTGAATGAGATCAATATTCGTATCATTCCACACGTTATTCAGATTCGTCCAATTCGAGTGAAGGGCTTTCCAATCGTCCTCACCGCTGGTTGTTACAAGGTGTTGATAAGGGTCGTTGCTTTTCAGGTATAAGGCCATTTCCGCATGCCAGCTCTCGACCGCTGACTGGAGTGCCGCGTCATCATAGGCTGTGCGAAAACTGTCATTGAAGCTGTTGCCGGTGAACTGGACCTCGTTCCACAGCTCCCACGCCAGTATGCTGCGGTAAGCGCCATAGCGAGCGATAATGTACCGGAGCCTCCGCTTCACAAAGTCCTTGCAGGTGCTATCGCCGAAGAAATCATTCGGGTCGGCGACCGGCCCTCCCGCCGCCGAGTTGTAAGGGTTCCTATAGGCGCCGTTTGGCGAAAAGGATCCGTTCCAGCGGGCGTTTACGTGGGTGCTGAACTGACCGTGGTCGTGCAGGACCAACTGCACGTATATTCCGTGCTGTTGACCCGCCTCCAACTTCTTGTCAACTCGCCACGCCGCCTTCAAGCTGTACTTCCCGACTCCTTGATAGTCAAAATTATCCGGGGCCGAGCCCCAATGCCCCGTTTCCCATTCGAGGGCGGTTCGATCGAAGTCCGTCATCCAGAATCGGCTCCAATTCTCGCCGTTATCCTCCATCCGCTGGTAGTATTCCTCCCAGAGGACGGTCCCATCCTTCGTGGAAGTCGGTGCTCCCTCCCTGAATGACACATTGTGCCCGATCGGCAAATATGCCTCACCGTCCGAGAATGCGAGGTACTTGTTGTTTGTGGGGTGACGTTCGAGGAAGCCCGGATCGGTGGAAGTAACCACATCGAATTCGTATGAAGGCTCACTTGCCGTGCCCGTCCCTTCGGAGTCTTCCACGCTGATAGAGAATGTGTGCGTACCCGTCTCGGTCGCCGCAAACCGAGCCATCCATTTCGGACTGCCGCTTGCGGTGTAAACCTCCCAGCCCGCGTCGCCGCCAGACGCCGAGTAGTCCTGGTACCAGAACGCAACCAGATTCACCGCTGGCCCGCTCGGCGGGTTCACCGTCACCGTCGCATCCACGACCGCTGGGTCAAACGGGTTGCTGTACGGGTCATTACTGCTGTCAAACGTGATTTCGACCACGTCATAAAGCGCCGCACTGCCCGGAAACGACACGTTGCTGATAA
>JABMQX010000577.1 GCA_013203085.1 bacterium
AAGAATCGGACGGCGGCAACTGGTTTCCCGCTGTATTACCACTATAAGGTCTCGCGGGCGTTCCTCGACGCGGCTAATGCAGACAGTTGGGCGAGCCTTTCGCTGAGTGCGGCAAGCGTATCGGCGTCCGCCGAGTTGCGAGTGTTCGGGTCGCAAAATTCGGAGCACGCGTATTTATATGCCCGGGACGTTGACAACGGGTTCGGCACGGGAAGTGAGCCGGGGGACATCGCCGGGCGCACGCTCAGCGGAAAGACCATTACGCTATCCGGAATGTCGCCGGACACTGAATTTGAAGCGACGTATTACGATACCTGGGATGCGACAACCCCTCTGGGGACGCTGGGACTCGAGTCAGGCTCCTCGTCCGCGGCGGGGAGTCTTACGCTTCATCTGCCTTCATTTCAACGAGACCTGGCTGTTGTAGTCGGGAAGCCAGTTCCAACCATCACCCCGGA
Organism: bacterium; assembly: GCA_013203085.1. Lineage (GTDB taxonomy): Bacteria > Auribacterota > JABMQX01 > JABMQX01 > JABMQX01 > JABMQX01. The sequence goes on from JABMQX010000577.1 coordinate 459, forward strand.
TATCACCGAGGCTACATTGCACGACGATGTGTTAACGATTACGTGGACAGATTTTTGGCGGGGGTATTACGTCGTGCAATCGGCCGACACGCCCCCCGGTCCGTGGAAGATTGAAACGGATTCCGTGATGGGCACTTCTTGGAAATCCGGCAGTCTTGAGGGAGTGCCGAGAAAGTTTTTCAGGGTGATGAAAGGAAGGGAGAAGTGAAACACACAATTACTTCCTGTTTGCTCCACGAGAGAGGACAAACCATGACGAAAAAGGCACCTAAATGGATGATTGCCCTGCTGGCGGCAGCGGTCGCTCTGGCGGGCAATCTCAGAGCGCCTGCGGAGGGTGAGAGCGAAGGTCCTTCGTTGATAAGCAATGTTTTCTTCGATACAGACATCCGCCAGGCGCTCCAGGACATCGCGTCGCAGGCGAGTGTAGCAATCATACCCGGGCCGGACGTGACAGGACTTGTAACGTGTGACCTCCAGGATGTGCCGCTGGACAGGGCGCTCCGGCTCGTGCTCGCCGGCACAGGCTACGTGGTGAAAAAGACGCCGGATTACTACCTGGTTTGCTCCTCAGACCCGAGCAGCGCATCGTTTCCTTTGATAAGCGAAACTCGCCTGATGAAACTCAATTATGTGAAAGCCGAAACTGCTGCGAAGCTGATTTCCTCAAGCTTCAAGGACTATGTGCAAGCAGACACCGAGAAGAACAATGTATGTATTACAGCCCCGCAAGGAATGATGGAGCGGATCGTGGCGGACCTCAAACTGATTGATCAACCCTCGCCGCAGGTCATGCTCGACGCTCGTATTGTCGTCCTGGAAAGTAGCGGTCTGCTTAACTTAGGACTCAAATGGAATTGGCCTCAGGCTGAAGGGGGTATCTTTTCCGAGTCCGGTCTTCACGGGGACCCCGACCGAACAGGAGCCAACTGGCCCTGGGGCGTGCAAATAGGATACACGCCGGACGCGGAATTCACGAATGCACTGCTTTTGACCCTCAGTCTTCTTCGCCAAAACGACGATGCAACGGTGATTGCCAACCCGCAGGTGATGGTTCAAGACTGCGAAGAAGCCCAAATCAATGTAACAACCGAGGAGTACTTCAAGATCCTCACTGAGGAAATGTACTACGTCCGCTCCACACTCGAGAAGATCGAAGTCGGTACGCGGCTCAAAATCACCCCCAGAATCGGAGAGAACGATAAAATAACTCTGGTAATTAGCATCGAAGTCAGCGACGTAATCGCTCGCGGAGAAGACAACCTGCCGGTGGTCACTCGCCGCACGGCAGACAGCACGGTTCGAGTCGAGAACGGCGGGACCGTTGCTGTGGCAGGGTTGGTGGACAATCGCACCAGGCTGAGCCGGAGTCGAGTTCCGGGGCTGGGGGCCATTCCATTTCTCGGTCAGCCGTTTCGCCATGATTCGAGCGGGGAGTCTTCGCGGCAAGTAGCCGTCTTCATAACCGCGAGGCTCTTACCAGAAGGCGAAGAGGCGCTTCCCGAAACGCCGGCGGCTCGTCGCCCAATCCAGCCGATCGGGAAAGAATTCAGGAAGGAACTGGAAGCGAGTCTCGCACGCGCTCGCCAGGGAGGAGAATAGAATATGAGGTCCGGAAATCGCCGATCCATTAAGATAGTGGGTTCCGCTGTTTTGATCCTTCTAGCGATCCACACGGTTGGTTGTACGCGCCTTCAAGTGAGGTCTTTGCCCAATCGCGACGTTGTGGGTCTTGACGCGGATGCTGTTGTCGCGCTCATGCAACGAGCGGGCTTCCCCGATGAGCAGATTCTCGATCTCGGAACTGACCTTCGCAACAGTCTCGCTCGGCAGGGGGCTGCGCAGGTACGGGTGGGCAGAAAGACGGAAGCCATTTTCGCCGTCCACGGCCCCTATATTCACGTCAGCAGCCGACAGAGGAATGGCTTCATGTACAACACAGAAACAGGCGAGATCCGCTGACTCTCCTCACACCACAGCGCGCAGCAGGAGGAGCACCACCGCACGGAGACGTTTAAGGAGGAATTCGGGAGTTCCTGAAGAGGTACAGGGTGCAGTACGACGAACGGTATGTGTGGGACTGATTCATGTCGCCCCTTCAGGGCTGTTCCGTGTTGCGGTCAAGGTTTCCGAGAGCGTTGCCCTGGGCTATAGTATTTCGCCCTTGCAAGACTTTTTGGATGGTGAGGCATTCCGCGACGCAATGGTTCTGGCTCGTGTACACGGAGTCCTTCTCACCTTCTTCTCTGCGCCTTTGCGTTATCCTCTTATTCCCTTCTTCCCTCCTGCAATTCGCTATCCGCCCGAGACTCAGGCCTTGCCCCCGCAGGAAAACGCTTGTTGCAATTTCCAGTTACTTTCGTTACCGTTCGGAAAAACGAATCACACCGAAAATGGAAGGATTCTTTCTCTTAAACCAACCGGATTCGAGCGGAGAAGCACAATAAGAAAATGAAAGCAGCTTACCTGGTAGCCAGGGAAAAATTCGACATCCGGGAGATCCCCGAACCCCGGATAGAAAATGAGAGGGACGTTCTCGTCAAGCTTTGCTCGTCAGGTGTCTGCGGCTCTGACATTCACAACTACAAGGAGGGGAGAACAGGGTCGCTCGAGGTCACATTTCCGATGATCCTGGGACACGAGTGTTCGGCGGTCGTTGAAAAGGTGGGCAAGGCGGTCACGAAAGTCAAGCCCGGAGACCGCGTGGCAATCGAGCCTGCGGTTACCTGTGACCGTTGCGAAGAGTGCCTCAGCGGCAGACAGAACCTCTGCAAGGATGTGCGGTTTCTGTCCGTTCCCGGCGGGCTCGAAGGATGCCTCAAAGAGTACATGGTGATGCCCGAAGCGAACGTCATCCTCCTGCCCAAGGAGCTCACGTTCGAGGACGCGGTTGTGCTCGAACCGTTGTCCGTATGCGCATACGCCGTGAATCTGGCCCAGATAAAACCGGGCGATAGCATCGCCGTTCTCGGCTCAGGCCCCATCGGCCTTCTGACGCTGGAAGTCGCAAACACTTCCGGAGCGGCGTTGTCTTTCGCAACCGACATCGTCAAGGAGCGGGTGGAAATGGCCTTGCGCCTCGGCGCGACGCATTCCCTCAATCCGAATGAGACGGACGTGGTAAGGGAAATCCTCGATGCCACCCACGGCAGAGGCGTGGACGCTGTGCTCGAGTGCGCCGGAGAGCAGGACACGGTCAACCAAGGTCTGGAGGTTCTTCGGGCGGGGGGAAAGTTCATCCTTATCGGAATCCCCGGAGGGGCTACCGAGTATGTTTTGCAGACCGACATCTGGCGACGGAAGGAATTGACGGTCGTGTACGTCCGCAGGCAGGTCCATTACATGGAAAGGGCCCTTAACCTCGTGAAAGCGGGCAAAATTGACATTCGCTCACTCGTCACGCACCGTTTTCCTCTGGAAAAGACAAACGACGCTTACGAGCTGGTCTCGACTTACAAAGACGGCGTTGTCAAAGCGATTATCAACATCTGATTTGGCAGTTATGACTCCGGCCTCAGTTCACTGATCGTGCCACCGAAAAGAGATCAGCAACAACCCCTCCATTTCACTTACATGCCACGAGGCGCCATGACAACGGCTGGGAAAAACTTCTTCCTGACAGGTCCGCCGGGGATCGGCAAGACTACAGTTATCCAAAAGACGATTCAGAAACTTACCGTGCCAGCCACCGGCTTCTACACTCGCGAAGACCGGCAGGGCGGACGAAGGGTCGGCTTCTCAATCATCACCCTTGATGGAAAAAACGGAATCCTCGCTCACGTTCAGATCAGGGGGAAGTTTAGAGTAGGGCGATACACGGTGAATGTCGAGGATATCGAACGTGTGGCGGTGCCCGCGATGACGCCGAAATCGCCGCTCGACATAATCGTCATAGACGAAGTGGGGAAAATGGAGTGTTTCTCGCACGCCTTCCGCGAATCGCTCATCGCAGCTCTGGACGGTCCGAATACGCTCCTCGGCACCATCGCCGCCAGAGGCACGAATTTCATTGAGAGCATCAAAAGCCGCAAAGATGTGGCCATCCTCGAGGTGAACCTCCGAAACAGGGATGAGCTGCCGGAGAAACTTGCGGCCATGTTGGCGTAGCAGAAGATGCTGATGCTCCGCAGTCTCCCGAAAAGGGAGACCAAAGGAAGGACATACTCACAGCGATGCAATTAGCCGCTCGGCGATCTGGATCGCGTTCAACGCCGCACCTTTCTTGAGATTATCGCTGACAACCCACATGTCTATGCCGTTCGGGCAGGAGATGTCCTCGCGGATGCGGCCGACGAACACCTCGTCCCTTCCCGCGGCTTGTGTGGCAAGGGGGTAAAGTTGATTGCCGATGTCGTCAATGACCTTCACGCCTTCCGCAGCGGAAAGCAGCTCCCGCACTTCATCAGCGGTAATCTTCTTCTCGGTCTCGATGTTGACCGCTTCGCTGTGTCCCCTATCCACTGCAACTCGCACGCACGTGGCACTGACCATTATGGACTCGTCGTGGAACATCTTGCGGGTCTCATTGACCATTTTCATCTCCTCGTGCGTGTAGCCATTTTCGGCGAAGGCATCGGACTGAGGTATCTGGGGGAGGGCGTTGAAGGCTATCTGATGTGGGAAGACCGATGTCTCATAGCTCTTGCCATCCAGGAGCGCTTGTGTCTCATGATACATTTCATCAACCGCCCGGGCGCCCGCCCCTGAGACACTCTGAAATGTCGTTACAACGATCCGCTTGATCCGAACGAGATCGTGGATGGGCTTGAGGGCAACAACCATCTGTATCGTCGAGCAGTTCGGGTTGGCGATAATCCCTTTGTGCCAGGCAAGGTCTTCGGGGTTGACCTCCGGCACGACCAAAGGCACGTCCGGGTCCATCCGGAAAGCGCTCGTGTTGTCTATCACGACAGCCTCTTTCGCCGCAATTGGTGCGAACTGCTTGCTGCGGCCCCCACCGGCGCTGAACAGCGCGATGTCAATGCCGTGGAACGAGTCCTCTCCAAGCACCTCCACGTCCACGTCTTCCCCGCCGAATTTCAGTTTCCTTCCCGGAATGCGAGCCGACGCCAGCAACCTGATTCGGTCAACCGGAAAATCCCGCTCGACGAGACCCGAAATCATTTCTTGACCGACAGCTCCGGTCGCTCCTACAACCGCCACATTGTACTTTTCTTTCTTGGTCAACATTCTCCGCACAACCTCCTGCAACTATTCACATTCTTTTTCAACAACCTTCTGTTCTTCTCTATCGGCAATCCAATTGCGGCGCCGCCGGTCCACAGCCACCTCAGACGCCGAAAGGCCGCACGAAACCCCACTGTGAAGCAACTATCGAGGGATTCGCCGCGTCGAACGACGGGGATGGGGACTACGACTTCAACGTGATATCGAGGTTCTTCTTAAACTCTTCTTCGAACGGGGTGAATTTGAAACCGCTGCTCCGCTTGGGCTTGTCTATCTTCTGGGGTTCTCTCTTCTTGCCCGAAATCTGCCTTTTGGCGAGTTTTATGGACAGGTCAATCTTCCCGTCTTCGCCAATTGCCACCACTTTCGCCCTAATGCTATCCCCGACCTTCAGATGCTGTCGGATTTTGGTGACGTAGGAATCATCAATCTGCGAGATATGCACCAGCCCTTTCCTTCCATCGGGAAGCTTTACGAAGGCTCCGAAGGGGGCGATTCTCTTCACCGTCGCTTCGACGATGTCGCCTCTCCTGAGCTCCTCCTTCACCTCATCTTGTTTGTCCGGGGCTGCTTCTTCCAAGCTATCTCTCCGTGGACTTTTCGTCTTCCGGTGACTGGAAACGCACAATCACCTCGTCCGGCATCGCCACGCGCAGGTGCCGGCGGGCTGCTCGCTCGATCCCCTCCGAAGTGTCCATGCTGGCGATCTCTTTCTTTAGCGATGCATTGCGCGATTCTTGCTGCTGCTTCGAACGTTCCATCTCGACGATCCGCGCGCGCACGCCATCCAGCTCCTGGAAACCGGGCACAAGCACGTAAGCGCAGACAGCAATCACCGCAAACACACTCGCGGGATAAATGAATTTCCACAGCCTGCTTCGCTTCTTCTTTTCTTTCCCTTTCTTCTTCACAGAGTTCCACCGTAGCTTGCGGAGTCGCCGAGCATTTCCTCAATGCGTAAGAGCTGATTATACTTCGCCACGCGGTCTGTCCTGCAAATGGACCCGGTCTTGATCTGACCGGAGTTAGTGGCAACGGCAATGTCAGCGATCGTTGTGTCCTCGGTCTCGCCGGAACGATGGCTAATCACGTAAGTATATCCCGCCTTCTTGGCCATGTCTATTGTATTCAGGGTCTCCGTGAGAGTCCCGATTTGATTCAGTTTGATGAGTACGGAGTTTGCCACGCCCATTTCAATCCCCTTCTTCAGCCTCTCGGTGTTGGTGACAAACAAATCGTCCCCTACAATCTGAAGCTCCTTTCCGCAGCGCTCGGTCAGCTTTTTCCATCCCTCCCAGTCGTCCTCCGCCAAACCATCCTCAATGGAGATGATGGGATACTTCTCGGCGAGGGCGGCATAGAACTCGACCATCTCTTCTGGCGTGTACTCCTTTTTCTCCTCGGCGAGAAGATGATACTTGCCATCCTCGAAGAACTCGCTTGCGGCGGGGTCGAGAGCGATGAAAACGTGCTCTCCCGCCTGATAGCCCGCTTTGTCAATCGCTTCCACAATGACATCCAGCGCCTCAGAATTCGATCTCAGGTTCGGAGCAAAGCCACCCTCGTCTCCGACGGAGGTGCTGTAGCCTTTTTCTTTGAGCACTTTCTTCAAGGTGTGAAAGATTTCGGCGCCCATCCTCAGCGCCTCCCGAAAACAGGAGGCCCCTTTCGGCACGATCATGAACTCCTGGAGGTCAACGTTGTTATCCGCGTGGCTGCCCCCGTTGAGGATATTCATCATGGGCACGGGCAAAACCCTCGCGCTCACCCCTCCCACGTATCTATAAAGAGGCATCCCCACCGCCTCGGCAACCGCCTTGGCTACTGCCAGAGAGACACTCAGAATGGCGTTTGCGCCCAGGTTCGATTTGTTCGGCGTCCCATCGAGGTTTATCATCGTCTCATCAATGGCAATCTGGTCCGCAGCATCCATATCTTCGATGGCCGGAGCGATGACTTCGTTCACATTCCTCACCGCGTTAGTAACACCTTTGCCAAGGTACCTGTCGGGATTGCCGTCCCGAAGTTCGACCGCCTCGTGCTCACCGGTCGAGGCCCCGGACGGAACTGCCGCCCTTCCTATCACGCCGGAGATCAGCTCCACTTCTGCCTCGATCGTGGGGTTTCCTCGTGAATCCAGAATCTCTCTTGCTATCGTGTCAACAATTGTCGTCATGTTTTGTCCTCAAGAATGATGGTGCTGATGCAAACAACTTCGGAAATGGTATAACTGAACCGAGGGCTAACCCAGGGAAATCTCAACGCAAAGCGACGCATCTTATGGAGTAGAACCTCGAGCACTGTAAACCCCCTACTCCAAAAAATCAAGAAAAATCTCATTTGTCCCGTAAACCATTAATGTCAAGAAAAGTGTGTAAAATGGTTGGGTGCATGCAAGGAATTGAGGATGTCTCGCTCTTTTTGATGAATTATTCAGGTTAGCAACTACTCACTCGGAGCAAGCGAAATCCTCCTGGGGAATGAGCGGAAGGCTAAGCTAAGGGCGAATTCTCACAGGAGAACATCCCCGTACGGTTATCGCCTTCCGCGAAGTCAATCGAGTTGGAGACCGCCGTACGGCAATTCCCGGCCTTCTAAGGCAATGGTATTTCGCTCGACGGCGAGATTCCCCTCGGATACAAGCGCAAGGGCTTTCAGGTACGCCGGCCCGTCCCCTTCCCACTTCATAGTCTCCTGGAGTCGGTCGGCATATTTCCTGATTGCTCGAAAGTTCCTCTGCAGGATTTTCCTCTCAACCCATTCCTTTTTCACCGGGAATTTTTTAGATTGGACGAGCAGGGGCCCTTCATCGAACTCCTCCCTGGCGATGTGCACGCTCGACCGGGTGTACTCCTCCCCCGAAATCACAGCGTCGTAAACGGCATCCTCTCCCTTATATCGTCTTTCAAGGTTGTTCTCAGCCATAATCAGGAGGACCTGTTCCGATGAGAGATTTCCTGCGTAAAGCCTGTTGACGCCGCGTTCCGTGCTTTTCTTCGAGCTGAGGATGGCGAGGTCAGCGGGATGGACGTTCAGAATCCTGTCGGCGAACTCGGTGAGGAACGGTTCCACGATAATCGAGCCGGGACCTGTGAACCCGGACAGGCAGACCAAGTCCGGTTTGTGCGGATCCAGGTCTTCGATAACGGCTTCGTAGTAGGCGGAGCGCTGCTGGAGGTCTTTGGGGTCGATTCCCTTCTCTTGGCAAAATCTCTTGAAATTGCGCTGGACTACCGGAATTCCCGACTCGCGTGCGATTTCGATCCCCGCGCACTCGTCCCTATTCGTGAATCCCGCCACTATCTCATAAAGCGCTCCGTGGTTGGGGTCCTTGAGCATGGCTTGCATGGAGCTCGCCCCGCCCGAAAAGAACACCGCCACTCTCATCATGCGACCTTCTTGTTTACGGTATATTGTGCTCACGGTTTCCTCCTACGCGCTCTGATTCATAAGTTCGGTGGAGCATTTTTGTCGACAGGATAACAGGATGGACCGGATACCTTGCTCCCTCTTTTTCGCAGTCCCACCGATCCTGTTATCCTGTCGAACCCATCTCTGCCATTTCTCGACGGCGTCCATCGGCGTTAATCCGCGGTTTTTCCGTAAACGCAAATGCAGAAAATAAAGCTCTCTTCACGTTTAATTTTGCCTGCCTCAAGTTGATTCCGGACCTGTCTATGGAGAAACAGCCGTTTTCGACTCATATCCGCCACGTCATTTCTTCTCCACTATCCCGCCACGTCGGGACCGAGTTCATGTTACATGAGAATATCCAATCCAG
>JABMQX010000578.1 GCA_013203085.1 bacterium
TGAAAAAAAATCCCACAAACAAGCCCTGGTTCCTCGTCGCCAATTTCACCGGTCCCCACGGGCCCATGGACATCACCGACAGAATGTACAAACGCTGGCAGGGCATTGATTTTCCCCAGCCGAACAACTGCAAAAAGTTCGGCCCTCCCACACATGTCAAGATCAGACGAAATTGCTCTGCCATGGTCGAAAACATTGATCGCTGGCTCGGTATCTACATCGAGGAACTCAAAAAACGAGGCGAGCTCGATAACACCATCATAGTGTACAGCAGCGACCACGGCGAAATGCTCGGAGACCACAATCGCTGGGGCAAGAGCGTTCCCTATCAACCCTCCGTCGGAATCCCCATGATTATCTGGGGCCCGGGTGTCGTCAAGAGTGTAGTCAGCGACGCCCTCGTCAGCCTTATGGACCTTAACGCGACGTTCCTGGATTATGCCAACATTCCACGGCCCCAATACATGGATAGCATTTCTATGAGGCCTTTGCTGGAAGGAAAAAGCAGCTCCCATCGCGAGTACGTCCTCTCCGGCCTCAACAAGTGGCGAATGGTCTTTGACGGACAGTACAAACTCATTTTGACAAGGGGCAAAAAACCTGTCCTCTACGACCTTGTGAACGATCCCCTGGAGAACCAGGATATTGCCGACAGAAAGCCTATCCACGTGAAGCGCCTCACCGAACTGATCCCCCTTCAGTCTAGAAAGGCAGCGGAATAAAACCGTATGTGAGCCTGGGTACTGCGATTCGCAAATACAGCTACCTGTGCTGCTCTGAGAAAAGGACTCCTTTGACGGGATAACCACGCCGAAGGCGTGGTCAAGAGTCTTTCCGACAGGATAACAGGATGGACAACATCACAACTGATCAACTACGTGGTCGCCACCAGTCTCCTGCAGGGTAGGCTCACTCGTGAATTTAGGGGGACGCAAGGTACAGGTGAGGCGCGAGGGTAATGACCTCGCGCAAAAGATCCCATTTATCCTGTTATCCTGTCAGAAGAAACATGAGTCGGAGCACCAAGGGGCCCTTTTGCAGCTTCACGCTCCCGCAGTTTTCTGTCAATCCCACTTCCATTTCACCTTACGATTGCCAGCCACATCTGTTTCGTGTTCGGAGTCTTGAGGCGGAGACGAGGCCCCTTGGACCGCTGTGGCTCCCCGACGAACTTCGCTGTCCCGAAATCAAACCAGCGGATAGTACGTATGCCCTCCTTTCCCACCTTCAGCACGACCTCCCCTCCCGTGCGGAAATAAAGGGCATAAGCTTGTCCGGAAACAGCTAGACAATATGCTTCATTCTCTCCCCTTTCTTCGAGGAGGTCCGGGCGAGGCTTCGAACGGAATATGTTAAACCGGGATGCGGAAAAGAACTGCCGCGCGGCGCGTATGTGTTTTTGCGCCTCATCGTTGAGGCCGATTCCTCCGCTGGGACGGTGGAATCGTGTGCTGGCGCATCCGGCGAATATGTTCTGCCACCACCGATCCAATGTTATCGGCACGCTGTTGGGGCGGTTTCCGCCCAGACGCGCATAGACCTTCACATTATTCATCGGCCGAGGGCCGCCTTTTTGCTTGGTGATACGCTGCCGGAACCATATCAATCGGTCGTAATGAGTTTGACCGTTCTGCCAGTTGTTCTGCGAGACATCCGTGAACGAAAACAACTCCGGATGTTCGTACGTCGCCCTGTGGTGAGCGGTCCTAAGGTCCCAGTTGTCCCACATTTCTGTCAACTGGATGCTAATCTTGCGTTTCTTCGCTTCTTCACGAATGAAAGCCCCCCAGTACCATGCCCATTGAGGCGGTGTCGCCGTTTCGTTGTCGAGGCAATACAGCACATTCGGAAACGGGAGTGTCACATCGAGAACCTTTCGCACGAAAGCCTCCTGGAACCTTAGCAAAACTCGATCGTTGTTCCGTTTCGGCGGCGAGTAGAAAAACGGTTGCGCTTTGCTGGCGGGATGATGATTCCAGGCCTTCTGCAAGCGGGTGTTTTCGGTTGTATAGTTGGAATTCATCGCCGGATTCCAGGGATTCTTCAGCCAGTTTTCCCGATAGAAATCGAAAGTCGCCCAGAACTCTATCTGGAGGATGATGTCTCGTTTCAGGCATTCTTCGCAGCAGCGTTTGAGCCTGTCCCAAAACTCGGTGTTGAACCGTTTCAGGTCATAGCGCTCGCCGACTTTCTCGAAGGGCCACACGTCCCCCTCGTCGCGGCAGGAAAGCGTGCAGCGGATGTAATTGCCCCCCAGCCGCTTCAAGGTCTCCAGGTTCTTCATCATAAGCCCCGGATTGTTGAAAAGATTGTCCTCGTCCGAGCCTCCCAGGAGGAGAACAGCTTTCCCATCGTACTGCCAGTAAAAATGATTCGCCTTATAAGGCCGAATGCGCTCCCCGGCCAACGCGGGAGATGACGACATCGCATTTACAAAGAACAGAATCAGAAGCAATAGAACAATACGTCGGTTCATGTTTTTCTCCTGTGATTTCTCTTGAGATCCCAGTTGCATGTGCGCCTTGCCCGTGACCGCGAAAGCTCAACCTTTTGGCAGCGGCATAAGTCCCAAAACGACCGCCATTACAGCCAGCATCGCCGCCGAGCCTGCCACCAGAAGCAGTCCTTTCCGAATGGACTTCGCTTTCGAGACGTGCCCGACGCCCCCCGGAATGACAGCTCCGCCTATCATCAAAATCGCAAACACCGCGCCGAAAACCACCCCCGACTGACCCGTCGGATACTGCTTTAGAATGAACCCAATGGACGTCGGGAAGACCGGTCCAGCGGCAAGCCCGATGATAATTGCTGTGACGGCAGCCAGAGGTTTCGAGCGAGCCGCCGACATGACCAGGACCATCCCCGTGATAACCACCGCCACGCTCAGGATAATCCAGGGCGCCTGATCCTCACCCAGAATCTCAGCCCCCAGCAGCACCGCTGTGATCAACCGCCCGGTCAGAAGGCTGATCCAGAATATGGACAGGAGACCGGAAGTCTGTCCCTCCCGAAAGCCCACTTCCTTGAAGTAAGTGGTCAACCATCCGCCCATCGAGCCTTCGATTCCCGCGTAAAA
>JABMQX010000579.1 GCA_013203085.1 bacterium
CTCTTCGGCGCGGCGCCTTACACTCTCCATCTTGCGGCTGGAAATGGCTGCCACGCGGGTATGTGGATTGCCTTGGAAAGCCTTAATATGTTCTCCCGATACCCACCCCGCACCATGGATCAAAACGCCAAGTTGCTTCTGTGCCATTTGTCAGCCTGCCTCTCTTCTTTCCCACTTTGTGTCTTTGTGTTGGGTCTTCCGTCTGCATCTTACGTCCAGAATCCCAAATGCTGCCATGCGCAGACGCTGGTCAAGCCCTAGCCCCTTCATCTGACCGGCCGCGGTCCGTTGACGGAAAGGTCTTACCTCCGCCGTGCTCGAGTTTATCACGGTTGGCTTGCTCGATCCACTTACCCAGCTCAATCACTTTGTAGATGTCGCCGGAGGCGGGCAAAATGTCTCCGATGTTGAGGATGATCTTCCCGTCTAATGCCTTAATAATACGCTCCGCAAAGCTCACAATCTCGCCCGGATATGTATCGTGCACGAAGAATATCGAGGGAACGCCGCAATAGGCCCTCATGTTTCCTGTTAAAGCTTCTGCCAATTCCTCGACCTCGTAGTTTGTCATGGGCGCTGGGGTGCACCCGTCGAGCAGGTCAAATCCGCATTGGCCAACAAGCTTGAAGAGTCCCTTGAAGTTGCCATCAAGGTGGGTCGAAAAGATTTTCCTCTTTGCATGCAGGATCTCACTGGCTTGCTGGTAGAAAGGCAAGCAATATTTTTCGTACCAAGCGGGATTGATAAGTTGCTCGTCGGCGTGGTCCGAAAGGATGACAATTTCCGCCGGGCTTTCAGCGGCGAGCCTGATAACCTCCAGATCAAGCTGGGTCTGCACCTTCAGTAGATTTTCGATCGCTCCCGGATCATCCACCAACTGATAGACCGCCGTCTCCAAGCCAGCGTATTCCATCAGAATCTTGCCAAAGGGAGATCGCCAAATTACTACATCGGCCACTCCGAGCTCTCCGATACCCCCAAGGATCTCCCGTATGCGTTGATGATTTGGTGCAGGGGTTGTGTGTTCCAGCACATAAGAGAGTACTTTCCAGTCTCTTTCGTCACCGATGAAGTATTTGACAGGGCAGAGACTGCCGTCCGCGGCGATACCGTCAATACGTTGTATCGCTCCAAGCGGTGTCTTGAATTGCTGGACGATGCGACCACCCTGCTTTTGGCGAACATGCTCGCAGCCGCGGTAGGTGAAATCACACCAATCATATATGTGCACCGGGAGTCCCCAATCGAAATTGCGATAGAAATCGAGGTACGTCCAAGCTGTGAATTCCTGGGGCATGCCGAAGTTATTGCCATGAAACGGAGCGTCATCGGGGATGAAACTGCCTGTTGGCACTTCATTCGCCCGATCGAGAGGAAGGCGCCTGACCTTGTACCAGTCGCTTACGTCTGGGAAGAACGGGACGATCGTCGTTTCTCGCCCTCTGATCAACTCGAGGAAGAGTTGTCGTTGAGACATGGCAATAGACACAGCAACCTTCTTGGGCTCTTGGCTTGTGCACCTCAAGGAGTTTCTCTGAATCGCACCTCACGGGAAGTATATCGCCTTTCGGACAAGGGCCAACGTATTTTTCACATCAACGTAGTAGGGGCCTTCTGGTCTCGATCAGGCGCCCGGGGGCCTTGAACTTGCAGCCGATTGTCTGTCCGGGCCATTCTCTGGGAAGACGGGTACAATGGGGCCTGGACATTCAATTCCACATACCCATGGGTTCAACGCACAACTGCGGTGCTCGTCAGCGCCTCGAATATTGTGCGTGCCTCCCCCAGCACGATGCCCTTGAAAACCGCAGATAAACGCAGATGCACGCGGATGGATCTCGCTTATCACGACACCTCTTATCTTTATCAGCGTTCATCTGCGGTTCACGTTTCCTCTGCGCTCTTATGGAATTCAAAACTTCGTTGGACGAAGGTTTCCATTGCGCGTATAATCGCCTTTTCAAGGCACGGGCTAATTTGCCGGGACGGCATTCATCGTCCATCGGCCAGTTTCTGCGTCCATCTGCGTTTATCTGCGGTTTTCAACGGCCTGTGACAAAAACTGAACCGCTGATGCACGCCGCCACGTCGAGGGGTTGCGAATGATTCACAGAATTGAAGTTGGGTTCAGGGAAGACGTTACTGACGCTGCCGGGGAAAGTGTGCGGGGCAGGATTCTCGAGCACCTCGGCATCCACGTCGAAGGAGTTCAGACCGTGGAGGTGTACACAATTGACGCGGATATTGACGCGGAGCAAGCCGACTTCCTGAGGGAAAGGCTGTTCACCGATCCCGTGATTCAGGAATCATCCCGCGAGGCGCCTCTGGAACGAGACTTCTCCTGGATGGTCGAAGTCGGCTACCGCCCCGGCGTGACTGATAACGTCGGAAGAACTTCCGTTGAGGGGATAAGGGACGTCCTGGGCGGCAACCTCTCCGGCGAGCCAGAGGTCTATACATCCCGGAAGTATTTCATCTCCGGAGACCTCTCCCGTGAGCAAGCCGAAAGAATCGCCTCCGGCCTCCTCGCCAACGAGCTCATTCAAAGGTGGAAAATCACAAGTCGCGAGGACTGGAATCCGGGCAATCCCCCGCAGCTTGACATTCCGGTGGTCCGAAGCGAACACCGCCCCGTCGTTCGCTATTATGACCTCAACGTGTCGGAGGAGGAGCTGCTGGAAATCAGCAGGGAGGGTATCCTCGCCCTGGACCTCAAGGAAATGAAAGCTATTCAAGCCCATTACAGAAAAGCAGAGGTGAGCGAGGAGCGCCGCCACCTTGGCCTCGAAGCCAACCCGACCGACGCCGAGCTTGAAAGCATCGCCCAGACCTGGTCGGAGCACTGCAAGCACAAAATCTTCAGCGGAATCATAGCCTATACGGATAATTCTGAGGAAGAATGTTTTAGACAGGATAGACAGGATACACAGGATAGTCTCGACGCTCTTGCTCCTGTTCATCCTGTCGGATCTCAGGTTCACAAAGAGAAGACCTCACGCAAAGACGCAAAGACGCAAAGAGGAGAGGAAGAATTTTTTAGACAGGATAGACAGGATACACAGGATAGGACAGAAATCATTGATAGCATTTTCGACACCTACATCAAGAAGGGAACAGAGGAGATCGGCGAAACGGTGGACTGGCTTGTCTCCGTCTTCCACGACAACGCCGGTATTATCAAGTTCGACGATGAATGGAATCTCGTCTTCAAAGTGGAGACGCATAACAGTCCTTCTGCTTTGGACCCTTACGGCGGAGCGCTGACCGGAATCGTCGGAGTGAACCGCGATCCCGCCGGCACCGGACTCGGCGCGAAACTGATTTTCAATACGGATGTCTTCTGTTTCGCTCCGCCTGATTACGACAAGGAGCTGCCCCCGAGGCTCCTTCATCCGAAGCGAGTTTTTGATGGTGTCCGGAGGGGAGTGGAGCATGGCGGCAACAAGAGCGGCATCCCCACCGTCAATGGGGCCATAATCTTCGACGAGCGTTACGCCGGCAAGCCCCTCGTTTTTTGCGGCACCGGCGGAATCATTCCCCGCAAGGTCTGCGGCGTGGA
>JABMQX010000580.1 GCA_013203085.1 bacterium
AATAGATCAGATAGTACTCCCCCGGTTTGGCCAGAACGTAGTTGCCGGGGGAAAGCTCGAAGTTTGGCGTCATCTCAGCAAACGGCGCCTGCTCCATTATCTTCTTGAGGAACGCGATCCTCGCCGGGCTCTGCCCGTAGAGCACGCCACCTTTCGACCACCAGAGTATATCTTTGGGATGCTTATACGTTTCGCCATGCCCGACGTAACAGCCAGCGAGAGAACCCATCCAGAAGTTGCGGACCATCTGCCGGGCGGTAATGTTGCCCCAACCCTGCGGAATGTTTCCTTCATATCTACATTCATCATACACAATCGGTTTCTTATACTTTTCGCGATACTCCTTTGCTCCCCTGAAGTTGGTCGTCTGAAGGCTGGCGTGAGTAACCCACGGTTTTGTATGATCGTACCAGCGGCGGCCGTTGTGAATACCGCGAGGATGATTGTACGGATCGCTCTCCTGAACGATTTTGAAGAACCTGTCCCAGTCGGACTCCTTCTTGCCCCTCATAAAATCATATTCATTGGCCATGGACCACCACACGTTACGATACGCCGCCAGGCGGGCGACGACATAGCGGAGGTAGCGGTCATCCGCTTCGGGAGTCATATCGGCAAAACCCCAACGATCGTAGGGATGGAAAAGGATGATGTCTGCCTCGATTCCCAGATTGAGAAGGTCCCCCACCCGCTTCTCAAAATGCCGGAAGAAATTCGGATTGAAGCGGGCGTAATCCCATTCTTTCAGCGGGGTTCCCTCAAAGGGGTAGTACTGCGGCTCGTTCTTGTTGTAAGCATAGTCTTTGGGGAAGACACACATGCGCATCTTGTTGAAAGGCGCTTTTCGCAGCGTGGCGAGGGTCTGCTCCTCGAGTTCATCTCCCTGATGAGCCCAGGCGTAGCAAGTGGTGCCGATAGAGAAATGAGGTGTCCCATCCGCATACTCGAGTTGGTAGTTGTTTCGCACTCTTACGGGCCCATGGTTTCCCTTGCCGGGTGGGCCGCACACGAAAGCGCCGGAGCGACCATTGAGTTCAGGATCGTTTGACTCGGTTCTGTAATTCCATTTACCTTCCCTCGTGGGCATGAAGCGAACTTTCCACTTCTGTTCGCCATCATAGAAGCCGTTCACTGTGATAGTGTTCGCGCCAGACTTAAAGTGGGACTTCAACCACACTTGCGTGAAAGGGTTCCCGTAGGATTTCGCCTGAGTCAACGTGACCTCGTACCGTCCCCATCTCTCGACGGTTTCGGCGCTTCTGGCGAAGGCTACGATTCCGATAGCTCCCATCATTCCGAGGAATCCGGCTGCCAATGAACATAGCAATCTCATAATTATCCTCCGTTGTTCCGAGGTAATGAATGACCGAAAGTCAGGGATGGCGATTCATGTTGCCGCTGAGGCCCTTGCCCTCCGTGATCGTTAAGAGCCTGTCAACAGCCAGGTCTTCCAGAATATCCACTCCGCCACCGATCCAGTGGACTTCTATCCGGTCAACACGGTCCCGCTTCCCCAATCCGAAATGAAGTCTCATGCCGTAATGACTCTGATACCCCCGCCCGCTGTGAACCTCATCTATCAAGGACAAATCGCCGGAGACGACTTTGACATGCGCCCCCACAGCATCCCGGTTCGTTTTCACGCCGCGAAGACGAACCTGGATCCAATGATTCGCGTTCGATGTATCGTTTCTCAAAACGGTCGGCTTCTCGCGCGAATTCAGAATCACGACATCCATATCTCCATCGTTATCGAGATCGTCGAATCCGGCGCCGCGACTGCTGAGCTTGACCAGTAGCCCGTCGCCGCTTTCGTCCGAAACATCAGCAAACTTCCCGTCGCCGGTGTTCATAAGGAGGATGTTCCGGACGAGGTAGGTCGAGGTGTCATCGAAAAGCTCGACGTTATCCTGCAAATGACCGCAGGCGATGAATATATCGCGGTCGCCGTCATTATCGAAGTCCACGAAGCTATTTCCCCATGTTACGTTGGGCAGCGTCCCGGCGCCGGCCCCCGTCATCAACGTCACGTCCTGAAAAGCGCCGTCCCCGAGGTTCTTGTAGAGCGTGGCGAGTTGGCTCTGGTAGGAAGTCACGAAGAAGTCGAGCCAGCCATCGTTATCGTAGTCTCCACAACCCACGCCCATGCTGCCTTGCTCGTCTCCGTGAAGGTCGTAGGCGGCGCCCGTCATCAGACCCATCTCCTCGAACTTTCCCGTCCCGTCATTTTGAAACAGAAAGTTCTCTGCGACATCGTTTCCAATGAACACGTCCGTGTCGCCATCGTTATCGTAATCGCCGCAGACTATTCCCATGCCCCACCCGGGATAGAGACCGACGCCGGATTCGATGCTGACGTCCGTGAAAGTCCCATCTCCGTTGTTGCGGAAAACGGTGTCGGCGGCAGCGGGATAATGCCTCGGGTTGGCATAAACCGGCACGCCGCTTGTAGTACACGTCACATGCTTCTCATAAGAGAACTTCAGATAGTTGGAAACGTAAAGGTCGAGGTCTCCGTCCTTGTCCATATCAAGGAAGCACGTTCCGGCTCCCACCTTGAATCCGTTGACCACGCCGGCCTTTTTCGTAAGGTCCGTGAAAGTCGCTTCGCCGTTATTCTGGTACAGAACGTTCTCACCGTAGTTGTTCAAGTAAAGGTCTAAATCACCATCGTTATCATAGTCGCCGACAGCAACTCCCAGCCCGTATCCCACGTCGCCGACCCCTGCCTCATCGGTCACCTCGGTGAACTTCCAACCTCCATCGTTGCGATAGAGCGCGTTTCTCGGCGGAACGTCCACCTTCGTCCCGAGAAGAGGCGCACCGTTGAGGAAGTAGATGTCCACATCGCCGTCCCGATCGTAGTCGAAAAGGGCCAATCCCGCGCTAACCGTCTCCATGATGTAGCGTCTTCCGCATCCGCCGTCCGTATGCTTGAAGGTAATTCCCGTCTGGTCGGTGACATCTCGAAGAAGGATCTGCCCTTTCGCGTCCGGCGCACAGGAAGCCAAGGTCCAGACCAATCCTATCCTCGCAATGAAGTGCAACATAGATCGCGCATTGCGAGTGGCTTCGCCGTTCGCCTTCTCATTGCCTCTGCTGAATTTGCTCATAGCGTCGCCGGTACTCCGGGTTGCCGGGTTCCAATTCCATGGCGCGCTGCATCGCCGATAAGGACTCCGCCACTTCACCATTTTCATAAAAGGCCCTGCTCAGAAGGTCGTAATTGGCTGCCGTCGGCTCCAATTCAACAGCCTTCTGGGCAAGAGCTTTTGCGCCCCGGATGTTCCTCTTTTCCTTTAGATACAGCCGAGCGAGATCGCGGTATGCCCATGAGCTCCCCGTTTCAAGCCCAATGGCTTCTCTCAAAGCCTTCTCGGCGTCCGCGGAGCGCCCCGCCCAGGCATAGAGAGAAGCCAGGGCGAGACAAGAAATAAAATTCTCCGGCTCAAGCTGCCTGACCTCCTCGTACATGCGGATGGCTTCCGGAACTCTTCGCGTCCGTTCGTACAATGAGGCCAGTTGCAGGCGGCAAGAGCTGTTCTTCGGGTCCAGCTCCGCAGCCCGCAGCCAATGTTCTGCCGCTTCCCGAAATCTCCGATACTTGCGATAGATTCGCCCGGCGTCCTCATGAGTCTGCGCCAGCGTCCCTCGCATCAGCAAAAGATCGTCGAAAGCAGTGTTGCGGCTCTTGAGGACCTTCAAGTCCTCCGCCTTCAGCTCTCGAAACTTTTCCGTGTACCCTTTAGCTTTCTCTCTTTGGCCGAGCCTTCCAAGGGTAGTTGCCAGGCCGTAGAAGGCATTCGTGCAAGCCGCATCAATCTCAATGGCTTTCTCGTAAGCGTCCTTCGCCTTTTCCAATCTCTTCAACTGCAGGTATGCTTGCCCGAGGAGAAAGTAGCTCAGGCTCGACCTGGGCGAGATTCTGACATCTCTTTCCAGAGCGGCAGCGGCATCCTCTGTTTTTCCCAACCCCATCAGCGCTCTCGCTAAGCTATTGTGAACGCCGGGCATATTCGGCTCTATCTCCAGAGCTTTCTGCCAGCAGGAAACCGCCGTCTGATAGTCTCCCTTCCGCATGGCAATCCAGCCCATGCCATTATAGGCGTCCGCTCGTTGCGGGTCCAGCTTCAGCCCTTTCTTCCAGAACGTCATCGCCTCGGCAGAGTTGCCGTGCCGGAAATGAACCTGTCCCATCAGCAAGATCGGGTCCGCCTTGTCCGGAAACTCTCTCATCATCCGCTGGGCGACCTCAAGACCCTCAGCCTTCAAATGCTCGGCAATCTCCTCTGGCGGCGCAGGACGAGACGCCGGAGCTTTTTTCTCAACTGGCGCGACGCAGAAGTGCCTGATAAGGAAGAAACCTGCGATCCCGACGCAAACAACCGCTCCAACAAGGCACAACCACTTCTTTGCCACTCGCGGGGCAACAGAGCTCTTGCCGGATAAGCGGCCTTTGCCCGTCCCGCTGCCGCTACGACTCCTGTTCTGTTTCATGGCATTGCACCTCGGCTTTGTCGCCGGAGGGACCGACTTCGCCTCACTCCACCCTTCAATCGTACCGCAAAACCGACCTGATATGCAAGAATGCTCCGTTCACCGCCCTCATAGTGGGGCGTGTAGGCGCCGTCAATCGCTGAGCCGCCGAATCTCACCAGCGGAGATCAAAAGAGTTACAGACATCTCCACTTCACCATCAGCACCGGCAGCGTTTGACGAAGCACTGCTCCCGCGAAACTGACACCGCGAGTCAGCCCATGTGGCGATAGGTCTCCCAGCCGAGGTA
>JABMQX010000581.1 GCA_013203085.1 bacterium
CCTGTCGCAGATGCCAAGTATTGTACACCGAACACAGAGCCTATGCTATCTGATCCTTCCACATCTGCCTTTGAGCTCGACGGAGAATGGAGGCAATTATGCCAGCAAGCTCATCCGAACGGGAAATGCCACGGCATGTTCATCTATCGCGCCGTACAGTGAACTATCCGAGGGATCGTTTCGCGTGCGCACGTACTCTGGAGTATTCCTCATTTCCGGAAGAGTAGTCGAGTACAATTTCCAAAGTGGGAGATTGGAAATTCAACCAGGACTATTTGGAGAATCTGTCCTTGCCGCCGTTCGCTTGCCATTCGTCCTCACGAAGTTGCGTGACATCGGAAGAGTAATGTTCTCTCATATTTCCAAGTTCGATGGTTGAGTGCAAGCTGCGGACACGCTATAGTCTTGCCGATGGGAGCGCACCCCTTTATCCACTGCCTGAACCAGGTTGACCGACATGCGTAGGGGAACACTCCTGACTAAACGAATCGGTCGAAGACGCCGAAGCTGCGTGCCGGACATCTGGTTGGCATTCCTGCCCCACAGCCACATTGACGGCGGACGATTCACGCCGAACGGGGCCAGGGGGCGTCTGGCACGCACGCGCGGCAGTGCGTCGTTTGTGACCTACGACAGTGACGATGACAGCAGGAATGAAAACCCCAAAGGGGTCGCGATTCTGCGAGAGCTGGAGTTTCCCGTTATGGAGCGAGAGATTGTAGGGCTTGAACACACGGACCTGTGGATCGAAAAGGACTCGCCGGCCCGCCCGGAGATGCGTGATTGGATCGCCAATCTCCTGAGAACCCGGCTGGGAACACGTGCCGTTCGCGGGAGCGCAGTTGATTCTGACGGCCGGGGAATCGCAGGGATTCGCGTCCGACGTGGGCACTGGTCAATCACCGGCGCTGACGGCCATTATATGATCCGTTCGCTTGTCCCTGGCCGGCGCATACTGGCCCCGGCCAAGCCTGGCCTGACGTTTGTGCCGGCCGAGCAAGAAATCGCCATCGCAACCGAAGACGTGAACGCAGAGGGGTTCACAGAACAACCTGCCATCGGATGATAATGCTTGAAATCCCATGGCCCCAAAAGAAGGAGTCATACCATGACAAGGCCGGTGATCAGGAGAAGGAGGGCGACTCAGACGGTGAAGCTTGCGTTGATGGTCACTCTGGCATTCGGTACGTCGGTATCGTGCAGCGCTGCCTTGCCTGGTGACGAATTCGTCGGCCCGTTCCCCAGTTGGAAGAATGTGAGGACGGACTATGGCGCCGTCGGCGACGGCAAAGCGGACGACACCGCTGCTATCCAGAAGGGCCTGGATGACCTGCGACTACACAGGGATTCGGTGGTGCTCTATTTGCCAGCAGGGACCTACCGTATTACCGACGCCCTCAAGACGACTCGTAAGGCCCACACGGATTGCTTGGGCGTGACGGTTGTCGGCGAGGATCCAGCCAAAACGGTCATCCGCTGGGACGGCAAGGCCGGTGGGATAATGTTTTTGTACGACGCCTGGTACTCGCGGATCAGCCGGTTGACTCTGGACGGAGCGGGCAAGGCAGGTATTGCTCTGGCATATGGGGGCGGTTTCTCGACCTATAACGAGACCTCCGACATGGTCTTCAAGGATGCGGATGACGGGATGCTGATGGCCACCGGCGACAACGGCCAGGCAGAGAACGAGGTACTCCGCTGCACGTTCCTCCGTTGCTCGGGCGCCGGGCTTCGAACGAACAACTTCAACTCCATGGACATCTGGGTCTGGTATTGTCGCTTTGAGGATTGCGGATACGGCCTGTTCAACGAGGCTGGCAACTTCCACACTTACGAGTGCGTCTTCATTCGCTCCAAGAACATGGATATCGGTTCGGCGAACTTGATGACCTTTTCCTTCGTCAACAACTTTTCCATCGGTTCCAGGTGCTTCATGGACTGGGCAGGCGGACACGTCTGGGGTTCTCCGACCTCCATCACTGGTAACCGCATCATCGAGCCCACAGGTGATTTCGCCATCCGCCTGGGAAACGGCGGTCCCTATTTGCTTGCTGACAACGTCATCAAGAGTAAGCCCGGAACTACAGGCCCTGTCGTCCACATGACCTGGGGCGACCAGAGGCTCGTGGGCAATACGTACACTTTCCCCAACCCGGTCAAGGAAGCCGGACGCTTCCGTCAGATTGATGAAAACGTGATGGACGCAAGCTCTGTCAGCAGTGAGCCGCCCATACTGCCGCCCACGCCGCCGAATCACCATCGTAAGGTAATCGAAGTTGCCGCCGGCGCCGACGCCGTGGCGATTCAAGCCGCCATCAGTGAGGCATCACAGCTCAGGGGAAGGCGGCCAGTTGTTCACTTGCCGATGGGCACCTACGAGATTGAGAGGACGCTGGTGATCCCCGCGGGGGCGGACCTTCAACTCGTGGGCGATGGCGGGGCAGAGACGGCTACCGTGCTCAGGTGGATCGGCAAGACCGGGGGGCCTGTTCTGAAGCTCGAAGGACCCAGCCGGGCAACGCTGCGGGACATGTGCATCAACTCCGGGACAGCCAATGGCATTCTGGTGGAGCATTGCGACCAGCCCGGTGGTAGGATCTTTGTGGATCAACTGAACGTGCCCGGCGCTAACCCGGCGGCCAAGTCCAGAGCGGGACTGTTGGTCAACGGTGTGGAGCAGTCCGATGTTCTGCTGCGCTGTTTGCAGGGTGGCTCGAATTCGGAGAAATGGGTCAAGGTGATCGGCGGACCCAACCTGAAGGCTCTCAGGCCCACAAAAGGCCAGGTCTGCATCTATGCTGGCGCCACCGGTTCGACGGATGCGCAATACGCAATCACTAACGGCGGGCGGCTGGTGGTCCGGAGTGTCTATCACGAGATTAGCGGCGACGCGCCCCAGGGTATCCTCCTCAACGATTCGGGCGTGCTTTCCATTGACGCGACGCGGTTTTCCTACAAGACCTCAGCCGAGGTGACACTGATCGCGGTTGACGGATTCAAGGGCGACTTTTCGCTGCTGACAGGGCTGCTGTTGCCTGTGGGCTCGAAGCACACTGCCCGTGTCAATATCAAGGGCGATGGCAGCAAGTGCAATGTGCTGGTGATGGACAACGTTTTCTGGGTCAACGAAGTGGGAGTGACCGCAGA
>JABMQX010000582.1 GCA_013203085.1 bacterium
CTTTTCCGTTTTCGGAATTGGCCCTTACACATTCGCACCATGGAAAGTGGCGATCTCCGGTCTGTACAAGAATCTTGTTTTTCAGGTTCTAGGGCAACACGAGGGCAAGCCAACCATCGTAGATGACACTTGTTACTTCATCCCGTGCGAGTTACACGAGGAAGCAACATTCTTCTGCGAACTGCTCAACTCGCGGGTGGCACAACGCTTCATGGCATCCCTGGTGTTCCAGGACGCAAAGCGTCCCGTGACGATTGATATTCTGAGGCGTATCGACCTGAAGAAAGTCGCTGAGCACCTTGGTCAGGAGGAGGAGGCGCTCCAGTATCTTGCATTACCAGGACTGGAATCGAGCCACCAGCGCATTCTCGTATTCGAGAAGAATGAAGAATATCGAACAAGAGAGTCGATCCAACGTCCATGAGGCGCGCCTGGCCTGAGCCGCGCAGCGTGACTTGGAGAATCGGGGGCTGCGGTGACAGCCACAGAAACAGCAAGAAGATGTGAGACAGTCCTTGAAGGCTATTATGGCAGGCAGTTGAAGGGCTTGGTTATGTACGGGTTGGCCGCGCGACCGGTCGAGTCCTTCCAGCGACATTGACTTGCTCGTTTTGTTGGTTCAACCTTTCGACTACTTTCACGAAGTCCGCCGGATTGTAGAACTGCTTTGCCCAATCCAGTTGGAATCTGACTGGCTTCTTTCCGCCAAGCCTACCCCCATGAGGTGAGTTTGAGGACGGCGGTCTCCAATTGCATCGGATTGCGAAACGACAAGGGGTGATTGTGTGACATCCCAACACGCCGAGGAAATCGCCGCCAATCTCAAGCGAGCGGAACAATCCATCCGAGCGGCTCGGCTATCCCAAAAATGCCGGATGCGCGGTTCGGGGGAAAAGGCCCCTCAGTGAGCCAGCAGTCAATTGACTCCCTTGACCCGCATCCGAATACCATACAGTCCATTGCTGGCAGTAATGAACAGCCTCCTTCGATCCTTGCCGCCAAAACAGACATTCGCCGTCCAGCGTTCGTCAACATCAATCTGCTCAATCTTATTCCCCTCGCTGTCAAAAGCCATAACGCCCCGGCCGGTCAAATACACGTTGCCCTCATTGTCAGTGGTCATCCCATCCGAGTCCATCTCGCAGAACAGCTTCTTGCCTGACAGCGTCCCGTTCTTGGCCCGCTACATATGATGGTCCTTTCTGTGACTTGACCCTTAATACGGATAGCGACTCTGTGGGGGAGTGAAGTTGCTGGTCCAGCGGGCAACGCCCTTGCTGATGCGGATCTCATCCACGTGGCCGTGCAGGAACAGGGTTGGGTTGTTCGCGGCGCCCACGGTCAACGTCCGCCCCCCGCCGATGTTCGCGGCGCTCGACCCGCTGTTTCGCAACTGTCCGTCAATGAATACATAGGTCGTACCGGAAGCGCGCACGCCAGCGATGTGATACCACTGATTAGTCGTGGGCAACCACGGCACGGTGACGTTGGGTTGACCATTGATGAACAGCTTGATCCCGTTCCCTTCATAGAGGAGACACCATTGCGTAGCCACTCCCTGGGTGTGCGGGCCAATCAAATGGACACCGATGGCAGAGGGAGTAGACGAAAAATTCACCCAAAGCTCGACCGTGAAATCACCGGTTCCAAAGGCCCAATCATCGCTGACAGGTGACTCCAAGTAATCCCCGCTGCCATCGAAGTAGATACTGCTACCCCCGAATCGAAAGGCGTCTGTAGAGATGTGAGCATCCCCCTTAACAAGCAGTTCGTGGTCTATCTCGTCCGTGATCCACTTGCATCCGTGTTTCGCGTCTGCGTGGATCATCAGTACGGTATTTGAGTCCACTCCAACCACCCGATAGAACATTGGCACACGGGCCGAATGAACCGAGCCTGTCGGCTCAAGTCCGGACAGCGTATGCCAGGAATCATACCATTCCCCGTCAAGGGACGATGCCCATTGCACCTTGTAACGGACCAAATCGGCGTGCTCTGACCACGTCAACTCACCGTTTCCGCTGAAACTGACGACCTCAATGCTCCCCTGTGCAAGTCCCATCGTGCAGCAGATGCTCAGCAACAATGCTGCGAATCTTTCACGCCATCTCTGTTTGCTCATGACTTTCTCCTCGCGGGCTGTTGTTTGTATGGTTTCGGCATAACATCCCGGCTCGCATGTTCAAAGCCAATTGACCCGACTCTTGACACCTTTGCCACCCCGGTTGAGAACGTGGGTATGAATCATCGTGGTCTTCACGTCCTTGTGCCCCAGGAGCTTCCTTGACAGGATGAACAGGATGGGCGTCGCAACGCCCCTTCGGTCACAAGATCCGGCCTATCCTGTTATCATGTCGAAGAATTACGTCGCCGAGTTTATGAACCAGAGCACTTAGTCTTTCGCCTTCATGGAACACAGCGGCCAACCGTGCCGCCCGCCCTTGCTTCATCCGGGTCCACAACGGATAGCCCCGCAATGATTGGCGACATGTCAAGGACTGTTTGCCAGATCGCACAGAGACGTCTCAGCGCTCTGGTTCAGCGCGGGTCGCACGAACGCGCCGCGGATTCTGCCTTGTTCATTCCTTCACCATCTTCTTTGCAGCGGCTACAATGTCGTTGGCGTCCACCCTCATGTAGTTGATCATCTCCGGTGCGCCCGGTGGAGGAGCATCGGGGAACGCCAGTCTTTTGAATTGAGCACCGCGGACAGCCTCAGCGACCCTGGCTATGATCTCCGCGCAATTGCAGAAGTTGTAAGAACCCTCGTCGGAAGTCAAGAGTTTGCCCGTCTTCTTGACCGATTTGATGATGGTTGGCATCACCCCCTCCAAAGGCGCCAACGTCCTGGGATCAATAAACTCCGCGCTGATCCCATCGTTCTTGAGCTGACGGACCGCTTTGGCTATCTCGACCGTCTGTGGTGCATAGCCAACGATGGTGATGTCTTTGCCCTCCGTGCGGACAGCGGCCTTCCCGATTGGAACGGTATAGGCTTCATCGGGAACATCGGGGCCTGACGCTGGGACGGGGTACTGGCAGAATACGACCGGGTCCACGTCCCTGATTGCTGTAATCATCAATCCCTTGGCGTCGTAAGGATTTGAGGGAATGACCACTTTCAGTCCGGCGAGACGAGCGTATGAGGACTCAAGTCCCGCATCGGCATGTTGTCCGGCTTGGAATGCCCATCTTTTCGCCATATCCGCCCAGAGCACCATGGGGAATGCTGCTTGACCACCGGTCATGTGCCGAAGTTTGCCCGCATGGTTGAACATCAATTCGTAGGGAATGAACGTGGCCATGCTGGGTATGTGGGCAATCGCCGGAACACCTATCATGGACATTCCCATAACGCCCCCGACGATCCAGTGCTCATCAATGGCGCAGGAGCGTACCCGCCAGCGGCCGAACTCCGCCTCCAGGCCCCCTGGTCTTTGGTATTCGTAGAAGAGGGTCAGGAGCTTGTCCCGCCGCATCTCGCCCCGGATAGCTTCAAGAATCGCGTATGACATACTCTTTGGCATGGTTCTCACCTCCTTTTCTCTTTCAGCTTTTGTGGAGAGGAACAGCACCCTCTGCAAAGACGTTCAACAGACCGTCCTCAGGTTTCGGCACGGGCTGAGCTTTTGCGAATGCCACGGCATCCTCGACTGCTTGCGTGACTTCTGCCACGATTTCATCTGCACGCTGTTCGGTCATGACCTTTTCGTTTACCAGGAATTTTCTGAATCGTGGAATGGGATCTTTGGCCATCCAGTCTCTCAATTCCCTGTCGGAGCGATAGCCCAGGCGAAAGGCGCCGTCCACGCCTCTCTTAGCTCCACCCGCTCCGTAGTGGTCATACCATCTGTAGGTTTTGCACTCAATTATCGTCGGGCCGCCTCCGGCACGAGCCTTCTCTGCGGCGTACTTCGCCACGTTGTAAACGGACAGGACATCATTGCCATCCACGACGCGACCCTCGATCCCATAGCCATCAGCCCGCCGGGCGAGGTCCTGTATGCCGTATACGTCTGAGGATCGTACCCATATCTGGAAGGCATTGTTTTCAATCACGCCGATCCAGGGGAGTTTCCAGGCGGCAGCGGCATTCGCAGCACTTGAAAAGAAGCTGTTCTGGAGGGAACCATCTCCACCAAAGCTTACAGCAACCTGGTCCGTTCCTTTCACCTTGATGCCATACGCCGCCCCGGCTCCAAAGAGATGTGCGGTCCCGACGATCCCGTCCATACCCAGGATGCCCAGGCTCATGTCCGTGATGTGCAGCGAACCGCCATAACCCTTGCAGTATCCCGTAGCCTTGTGTGTGATCTCCGCCAGCATGAGGCCGAGGTCTCCACCCTTGGCGATAAGGTGACCATGACCGCGGTGATTACTGGCGATGTAGTCGTCCTTCCTCAGAGCATTGCAGACGCCCACAGCGATAGCCTCCTGTCCGACATACAGGTGGGCGACACCGCGAAAGCCTCCCGTCAGGATGAGGTCCTTGATCTTCGATTCCCACAGGCGGATCTTCAGCATATCGGTGTACATGGCAGTGAGCTGCTCCGCGGAGAGCCCATCGGTGTAGGTGGGACCATACTGACCCTTCGCTTGCCTGGCGATGCCCGCAGAGAAGAAGATCGTCCCCGGTCCAATCGCACCTAGGCCCTTCAGGAAGGTCCTACGCGAAACTCCCGTTTTGTCCCCTTTTTCCGCGGCCACGACGTGTTTACTTTCGCTCACGCAGACTTCCTCCTTCATCTTCAGACCTCCTTTTTGAGGGTTAATTCTGTTGCGTTTACCTCCTACCGTAACCACTTCCCGCAGACACTTCAGACTTTGTTCTATACTCATCACCCCCTTGCTTGTGAGCTTTTATCCAAAATCAGTATGACGCCGATCTCTGCACGTTCCATCGCATCCTCGATTTCAGGTCCCTGGCGTTGAACCTGTATCCGGAACTCTGACCGGGGGTGTACATCCACGGACGAGAGAAACCGAGCCGTCCACGTACCAGGTCTCAGCAGACGCCGTGGCCACTGCCGTCATTAACATCAGAACAAACAAAGTCTGTCTCATTTCCTTTCCTCACTGCTCATCCGTCCCGGAACGCCGTGTGCTTTGCACTGAATGATGCTTCTGGTGAGGGGACCATAACGCGCCCTACGGTCTCCACGCAACGACGGATCTCGAGAAAGCGGGGAAGGAAGTAACGCTGTCCATGGCAGGCAACTTCCTTGGCATGAGCGAGAAGCGCATGGGCTGAAGCACTGATCGTTGACTATACGTGTGTACAGTCCCGGAAAGGCCGCAAAGGCAAGATAGCGTGCGCACTAAGGATGATCGCGCTCGCTGCGTACGCTTCGACGCCCTCACCCTGATGCACGCAAAAGTAACGCGAGGGCTATTGCACACAGACCGACAGCCGATGCGGCGGCCATCACGAACCCCCGCTGTACACTTGTTCGCTGAGCATAGGCACCAATCAGCATGGGAACCGCGGTCCATCCAAGTCCGCCGATGGCA
>JABMQX010000583.1 GCA_013203085.1 bacterium
GGCCCACAGCATGGGGTCAGGCAGCACTCCGCCCTACCTCCGCCCCCGCGACGCCGTATCATCCCTTTACAATGTGGATGTGCTCCGCACCCTTGGTGATGGGGACCGGGTTTTCCTTGTCGAAGGGATTATAGACTGCCTTACCCTTGACGAACACGGCTATCAAGCGGTCGCCACGCCGAACCTGAGCGATTTCAAGCGCGAGTGGGTGAACGACTTTAGGGGGCTGGAGACTTACCTTGTCCACAATGGAGACGAGGCTCCTGAGCGCGCGGCGCGCGCCATAGCTGTCGTGTTTGCCAAAGCCGATCTGGCGGTGCATTCCATCAGGCTTCCCGGACGCCACGATGTAAACAACTTCTTTGCCGAGGGAGGGACACAACTCGATTTCGAGCACTTGGTTTGGACAGCGCCAAAAATCAAAACAAGCAGACCCATCCTCGAAGGCCAGACTCGCAGCGCCATGGCTGACTTCCTGGAGCAGCTCCGCGAGCACCAGAAGCGAACGAAAGCAATCAAGCGGCCTTTTCTTGGGCTCGATACTGGGTTTGGTTCGCTGACCCGGATATGTGGGGGGCTCGATCCTCTTGGCTCAGGACAGATGTGCGTTGTGACAGGACCGCCCGGCGTCGGCAAGACGACGTTTTGCCTGCAAATGGCTTGGCAGATCCTTGAAAACAACGAGATCGCTGTCCTTTATGTCTCTTACAACGAGGGAAGGTTCTTGTTCAAGTTGAAAACGCTTTGCCAGCTCAGCAAGATCGGAGCGACTTCCATCCTTCGCGGAGACGTTCAAGCGGATAGGTTAGCCTCTGCTGTTGAGGAGATGTCCAAGTGGGGGAAGGAGTTCTTTGTTGTGGAAGGCAACAAGACTACTACCATTGACGTCATTCGCGATTATTGCCAGAGGGTCAAATCCCTCACCGGAGAACCGCGAGTCCTCGTCGTGGTTGACCATCTGGAAGCAGTTCCTTGCCCGGAACATGACCTCCACGGAAAGGCGAAAATCGAGTCATGCGCGTCGGAGCTGCATTTCCTATCAAGAGAGCTGGCAATTCCAATTGTTGTAGTCTCGTCTACGGACATGCAGCAGGCAGGACGGGCCCCGCATAACCTCGATAGATACGGCAAGATCGAATACGCTGAGGATCTGGCGTTGGTACTATCGCCCGATCCGGAGGCTGCGAAAGAGAGTCCCTTCGGGAGCAAGCGACTCGCAGTCAGGGCCCACGTCGCGAAGAATCGTTTTGGCGGAGTCGGCAACGTGTTGTTCGACTTTTTGCCAGATTCTCATTATTTCGAAGAAAGAGAGAAAGTCCTCTCTTCTCCGGAAACGGAGTCCGAGCTGCTTCCTCGAAAATTGGAAGAAGCTCCCAACGTTCGCACTCCGGAGGTCGCCAGCGTAGCTTCGTAAATCAGGGCGGGGTGGATTTGCGGACAGCTCCGACCTATTCCTTCCTCCTCGACAGCGCCCGATACTTCTGAGAAAAGCATGCTGCCCGGGCAGGAAAACTCACCGGCCCCAGCCCGCCCTATCCCCTGTGAGCCATTCGTTTCAAGTGAGGCAAAGGAGGCAGGATTCTACCTACCTGCGCCGGAGCTTGTTGACCAGCAAGGGGATAACCTCGAATAGGTCGCCCACTATCCCGTAAGTCGCGACCTGAAAGATCGGGGCGTAGGGGTCCTTGTTTATGGCGACGATAACGTCCGAGGTCTGCATTCCGACAAGATGCTGGATGGCGCCCGAAATGCCGCAAGCAATGTAGAGTTTGGGCTGGACGGTCTTGCCGGTTTGCCCAACCTGGTGGGAATATGGAATCCAACCGGCGTCAACAGCCGCTCTCGAGGCGCCGATTGCCCCGCCAAGCGCTAGAGCAAGTTCTTCCAACAGCGCGAAATTCTCCGGCGCCTGTAAGCCCCTCCCCCCGGAAACGATAAGGTCCGCCTCCGCGATGTTGACTGTCTTCTCTTTTTCCTCGACGAGGTCAACAACTTTGGCCCGAGTGAACCTGTCGCTTTCCTTAACTTCCACATTTATGACATTTCCTTGCCGGGCAGGATCGGGGGGCGCCGCTTTCATAACCTTGTGTCGGACCGTGGCCATCTGGGGACGGTGTCGCGGCGTGAGAATCGTCGCCATGATGTTCCCGCCGAAGGCAGGGCGTGTCTGAAGAAGATGCCCGTCATCGCCGATGGAAAGCCCAGTGCAATCGGCGGTCAATCCTGTTCTCACCATCACGGCCACCCGTGGAATCAGCGACCTTCCTATCGCCGTAGCTCCCGCCAGCACAATCTCCGGTTTCCATTTGTTTATCAGCCGGGATAGAACCCTCGAGTAGGGTTCGTCCTGGTAATGCTCGAATTCTGGGGAATCTATCAGATATACACTATCGGCGCCCCCGGCGATGAGTTCACCGGCGGCGGCCGCCATGCGGTGCCCCATCAGAATGGCCGAAAGTTC
This sequence comes from bacterium, assembly GCA_013203085.1. Classification (GTDB taxonomy): domain Bacteria; phylum Auribacterota; class JABMQX01; order JABMQX01; family JABMQX01; genus JABMQX01. The sequence continues at coordinate 2,462 of JABMQX010000583.1, forward strand.
TGACGCTCTGCGGCCGGCGAGCTCTTTGCCCACGCCCAACAACTCGAAGGTGACGCTCTGGAGCTTACCCCTCCTTTGCTCCGCCACTATCCACACGCCGCTGTACTGGGAAAGGTCTATCTTCTTCGCCCTCTCGACCTCTATCTCAATAGCGCCGAACTTGCACGCTGGAACGCACGCCCCGCACAAAGTGCATCCATCGCCGATGACGGCGAGCTTCTCCTCCACAGAGATCTCTCCAAAGGGGCACGCTCTCACGCACAGCCGGCACCCGTTGCATTTTTCCTCAATGACGCGTATGCTCATTTGCGAGTCGCCCAGTAAACTTAGCTACGTCACATGCCCCTTCCGTCGCCGACTTCAGATGAGCTTTCCGCTTCGGAGCTCATGTATCAACTGGTCCACCGCCTCTTCCGCATCGCCCCGGAAGATCTTTCCTGAGCCCTTTCGCTCCGGGGCGAAGATCTTGGCTACGTATGTTGGAGACCCATTCAGTCCGATTTGGTCGCCGCCCACGTCGATGTCCTCCGGTCCCCAGACCGGAATGTCCGCCTTCCGGGCCTTCATTTTCCCTCGGAGGGAAGGGAGCCTCGGCTCGTTGATCTCTTTGACCACGGTCAGCAGGACCGGGAGAGGCGATTCCAATATCTGAAAACCTTCCTCCATCATCCGCTCGGCGCGAATTGATCTGTCGGTGACTTCCTCAATCTTTTTGACGAACGTTATCTGCGGGATGTTCAAGTGGGCTGCTACGCCCGGACCGACCTGAGCGGTATCTCCGTCAATGGCTTGTTTGCCGCAAAGGATGATGTCGTAATGACCGATCTTTCGTATCGCACTGGCGAGAGTGAACGAGGTCGCCCAAGTATCGGAACCAGCGAAAGCCCTGTTGCTGATTAGCACAGCTTCGTCAACACCAAGGGAAAGCGCTTCCCTCAGCGCGCTTTCCGCCTGAGGGGGGCCCATGGTGAGGGCTGTGATCTTTCCTCCGCACCGCTCCTTCAAGCGAATGGCCTCCTCTATAGCGTACATGTCGAAAGGGTTCACAATACATTCAACCCCTTCGCGGATAAGAGTGTTCGTTTCGGGATTAATCTTGATATTCGTCGTGTCGGGAACTTGCTTAATGCATACGATGATTTGCATTTCATCCTCTCGCCTGACAGCTAACCCTCTCGCAAATCCTTAGCAAAACCCCTTTTCTTTGGGTCCTGTCGGGCTGCTGCGAGTTTTCCCCGGCGTCGCCGGAACCAGATACCCGCCGTTGAGAAGGGGCAGTGCGAGCGATGAGACCTTCGGGCAAAACCTCTGAACGGCTTTCCCTTGGGGAAACGACGGATATGACGGGCGGAATGGGGTTTGCTTGCGGCTGGTTACTTCTTCTTGCGGGCATACTCCTTTATAAGGTTCGCCGCAATGATCCCACGCTGGATTTCATTCGTGCCTTCGTATATCTGCGTGATCTTGGCATCGCGCATCATTTTCTCGACAGGGTAATCTTTCATGTAGCCATATCCGCCGAGGACTTGAACCGCATTTATGGTGACTTTCATCGCCACGTCCGACGCGAACACCTTGCACATGGCGGATTCCTTGGCGATGTTTTTCTCGCCGGCGTCAATTGCCCGAGCGGTCTGGTAAACGAGAGCTCTGGCAGCTTCAATCTCGGTAGCCATATCCGCAAGCATGAACTGCAGCCCCTGAAACGAAGAGATCGGTTTGCCGAACTGGACTCTTTCCCGCGCGTAAAACACTGCCTCGTCGAGGGCGCCTTGAGCAATTCCGAGAGCCTGGGCCGCCACCCCCGGGCGAGATTGGTCGAAAGTTTTCATGGCAATGAGAAATCCGAGCCCTTCTCTGCCCAGGACGTTCTCTTTCGGAACCCTGCAATCCCGAAGGATGATTTCTCCCGTCGCAGAAGCCCGCACACCAAGCTTGTTTTCCTTTTTCCCGAAATCGAATCCCGACATTCCCTTCTCAAGGAGGAACGCTGTCGCGCCCCTGCTCCCCTTTGACCTATTGGTAACCGCGAAGACGGTATAGATTTCAGCCTCGCCGGCATTGGTTATCCACTGTTTTGTGCCGTTGAGTACATAGCAATCGCCGTCTCTTACAGCGCTTGTCTGAATGGCAGCGGCGTCGCTACCAGCGTTAGGCTCGGTGAGTGCAAAGGCGGCAAGTTTCTTTCCGGCGGCGATGTCCGGCAGATACTTTCTCTTCTGCTCCTCGGAGCCGAATAGAATGATGGGAAAAGACGCCAGTGCGGTCCCTGCCAGCGCCAGTGCGATCCCCCCGCAAGCTTTGCTGAGTTCTTCCACTGCGATGCACAGCTCCATGACACCGCCGCCCAGCCCGCCGTATTCCTCGGGGATGAATATGCCGAACAGGTCCGCGTCCCCCATTGCTTTCACCACATCCCAGGGGAACGTCTGCTCCTCGTCGTACTTGGCTGCCACGGGGCGAATCTTCTCGTCAGCGACTATCCGGCAAAGGTCCCTGATCATTTCCTGTTCTTCAGTGAGGGAATATTTCATCTGGCCTCCTGTTCAAAACCGCCTGGCCACGAGAGTGGCATTGTGCCCACCGAACCCCAGGGAGTTGGAAAGAACTACATCAATCTTGTGCTCCCGTGCCTCGTTGGGGACATAGTCCAAATCGCAGTCCGGATCGGGTGTCTCGTAATTGATTGTGGGGTGAACGACGTTGTCGCGAAGGCAAAAGGTCCCCGCAATGAGTTCCACCGCACCCCCAGCCCCCAGGAGATGCCCGACCATTGATTTCGTGGAGCTGATAGGCAGCCTGTAGGCGTAATCTCCGAATACTCTCTTGATGGCAATTGTCTCGACCTTGTCGTTGAGTGGGGTAGATGTGCCGTGGGCGTTGATGTAATCCACATCTTCCGGATTGATGCCCGCGTTATCCAATGCCAGTTGCATGCATCTCGCAGCCCCCTCACCATCAGGGGAAGGCGCTGTGATGTGATAAGCGTCCGCCGTCATTCCATAGCCAACCAGTTCGCAGTAGATTCTCGCTCCCCTCTTTCTCGCGTGCTCGAGCGATTCCAAGACTACTATGCCAGCCC
>JABMQX010000584.1 GCA_013203085.1 bacterium
GAATGGATGAAGTTATCTACAACTTTTCTGAACCTATACCCATATCCGCCACCCACTAAGTCCGATGTCGAGAACTCTTCGTCTCCGTGAATCATAATCACCGGCCGGTCGATCTTTGAGGCTACGTGCATCGCCAATGTGGTCTTCCCTGACCCCGAGATTCCCCTCAAATGGACCGGGAAGCCTCCTTCGATATAGGCCAGAGCTCTTTCGGTTAGAGTGCCTATTTGCGGTGTCTCCACAAAATCCGGTAATGGCCGCGGCTCCAGTACCGTGGTCATCTCATCAAGACTTGGTGCTATCATGGTTCCCCCATTTCGTTGATGTCTTTTTCAATACAGATACACTACCTGACTTGTTCTTGTTCAGCCCTGCGGTGATACGGTCAAGCACTACCCTCCTTCCTTGCGCTACGGTGGTGTAGATTGCCCTTTGACACGAACACCCGAGCGAGCTTAGGCTGGACCCTATCCCTCAATCACACCTTTACCTTGACATCTCACACATGGAAGGCCTGGTGTGCTTGTGCTTTCCCCGCTCCCCTCACAATCGGGGCAAGTGTCCGGATTCTGTACGGCCTTTACGGCGCCTTTTCCCATACAAGCGGTGCAGGTAAGTCTTCTGTCCGGGAAAACACCACTCCCGCCGCAGAAGGCGCACTTTATGGTCGGCTTCTCAACCAAAACCTTGCCCCTTCCGCCGCACACCTGGCATGCGGACAGTTCCGAGGGAATCCCAAAAGGGTCTATGCCATCTCCCTGGCAGTAGGCGCAAGAGACGGAGCCTGTCCGACGTTTTGCCACTGTTTTGTTCTGGGGCATTTTTCCTGAATATCCCTTCCCTGGCTCAACTTCCTTCTGCGGATCTCGGGGTCTTTCCCTCAGGCTCTCAGCCGAAGATTAGCTTTTCTTCCTTGCCTGGGTCTTCTTCGGCTTTGGCTTGGCCGCTGCTTTCCTTTCCGCTTCAACCGGGGCTTCCATGGGTTCTGGTGCTGCCTTAGCAACTGGCTCGGCGACCCTTGTTGCCGGCTTTCCCTCTTTTGCCGCCTGAACGGTTCTCAGAAAGTGCTTCCAGGATGCCGCTCTTTCAGCCGATTCCTTTCTGATACCGCCTATGAGCTCTGCCAATTCTCCCACGTTCGCCTTAGCCCAGGCTTGGCGTTCTGACTCGGAATCAGCCAAGAGCTTAGCCAGGTCAGACGCTCTCTCCCTTTCTTCGTCGGCAAAGTCCTTTAACATCTGAGCGACTTCAGCAGCCTTTTCCACACACTCTTTAGCTCTCTCGGCGTCTTCCCTGGCGAAATCAGATATCAATCTCCTGGATTCCGTGACGATGTCAGAAACCTCCTCTCTCCTCTGCGCGTCTCCGTTGGAAAAGTCAGCAAGCAACCTCCTGGATTCCGACAGGATATTGGAAACTTCCTTTCTGCCAGCCTCAACCTCAGCTCTCCTTGCGCCGTCTCCTTTTTCAAATTCAGCGAGCAGACTGGAGCAGTCTACCCGCAGGTTCGACCGTTCTGTCGCCAGAGTCGAAAGCAGCGCCATTCGGTCGTTACGCATGCTAACGACATCTTCCGCTAAACTTCTGTACCCGTCCATTTTTTCCTCCTCTCAGGTTATACGTACCCTTGTAAGACTTTTTCCCATCGCAACTTCACTTCCTCTTGGACTTTTCCCAGGGCATTCAACAAATGCCCGACCTCACCTCCTCTCTCGAGCCGCCGGAGCTTCAGACTTTCTATCATCGTCTTGAGATCCCTGGTCCTTACCTGTTGACCTTTTTCAACAAGTTTCCGTAGACTCGCGGCAACCTCTTCTTGCTCTATATGAAAACTCCTTAGTAGATCGCTGATTTCTTTTTCTCTTCTATCGAGGCGCTCCAGGATCTGTTTGCTCAATGCCCGAAAATCGCTCAACTTGATTTTCTCATTACCGGTGAGGATATCGCGAAACCTGGCTATAAGTTCCCCTTGCTCGATCTGAAAACCTTCCAGGATCTCGTTTACCTCTTTTTCTCTATCGAGGTTCCGAACGACTATCTCCTTCAGGAGAGAATCAAAATCTTTCTTCCTTAACGATTCTTTCTTCGCCAAAACATCACGCAGGTGCAAAGCCATCTCCGCCTGCTCTTCGCTCAGGCGCTTTAGGAGCGCCGTGGTCTCCCTCATCACTTCCGCGACCACTTTCACTCTCGCCTCATAGGAATCGAGGATGTGGTCAACTATGTATCTGTATCCGTTACCCTGGATTGTCTTTTCTTCCATCACTTCTTTTCTCTCTTCCACCGCAAGAGAGATCACAAGATATGCTCAAGGAACCCTTCGAAACAGAGGGGCAGCTCGCTTGTAAACTACGAAGCCACGCCTCTATGCCTTGAGGATATCCTGAAACCTCTTCCCAGCTTAGCCTGTAAAGACCTTAAGCAGCCTGTGCCGTCAAGCCC
>JABMQX010000057.1 GCA_013203085.1 bacterium
GACCTCTGCCCAGACGTCGGAGAAGCTGGAGAAGTGAAGGCGGGCATACAGCGAGTAATCGGCGGGGACATATTTCGCGGCTCGCAGCGGCGCCGGGGATTGCGCGTCGAGAGCGAGGGAGCCTCGAGGCTTGCCCGAAGTGATCAGAATGAGGGAGCTGACCTGGGCGCCATCCACGAGCTCATCGTATCCTCCCACGGCCGCGATATCAAGCATCCCTATTGCTTTCCAAATCTTGCGTTCCTGCTCGGGAATCTTATGGCCGAAGGTCTCGAGGATTCTCTCGATGCTCACGAAAAGGACGGAGCGGCTGTCGGCAGGGGTTCGGTCGAGGATCTTTTCGAAAAGATCATTCGTCAGGAGGCTCTCGTAACGTGGCAGGGATCGCGAGAGCGAATCGGAGACGACCTTCTTGCTCAGAGAAAAGGAGAGCAGGTTGCCTTTGACCGCGAAGAAGGCGCTGGGTGAGCCGTTCACGACAATGGCGGTCATGCCTTCCGAGGATTCAAATTCCACCTTCCCCAGGTTTCGGCGAAGGATCGGCTTGACCCGGGCGTCCAGAAACCAGCGGAGCTTTTCGGGATTCACCTTCCCCATCACGACGAACGGAGGCACCTCTTTCCGTTCCGAAATGTCGAGCAGCGCGATGACCAACTCGCCGTCGAAAGCCTGCGAGAGGCTGCTCATCCACGCCTTGCCGTGGGCAAGGGCGGGGACGTTTCTCACGAAAAAGGCTGCGACTGCATCATCGGGGACGCGAGAGGCGAGCTTCGGCGCCTCCGACCCATCAAGACCAGCCTGACAGAGCAAAAAGATGGCAAGGGATAGGATCATGATCTTCTTCGACATTTCTCTCCTCCTCAGTTGGCGGCAGGGATGCCGCCCGAGCCCCGCGTTCCGCGGGGTTTTCATGTGCTATGGTAGTTGCTGAATGCGATAAAAGCGGTGTCGTGCTTCAGCAGGAGAGCCGACAGAGCGCAAGCCCTGGTCCGTCCAGGAGTTAATCCCTGTTTCCGATCCCCACTGGGTATCCCCGATGGCTGTCCAATCGAACAGATCAGCCGAGATCAGGACGATGTACCCCTCCCCCGCCTTACTACGCCACTCGATAGTGGGGGAACCAGAGCAGACAGCTAATGCTGTGACGCGGAAACGCTCGAATTTCTGAATCCTGCTGTTGCCGGTATCGGCGACGAAGATGTTTCCAGTTGGGCCCACGGCTATGCCTTCGACCGAGCCGAATTCGCCATCGCCGGGTCCCCAGCCCGGAACACCGCCGGTGCCGGGGCTGTGCCAGCCGCTACGGCCCTGGTCGTCTCTTCCGAGCCAGCCCAAGAGGTTGCCTGAGGAGTCGAACACCTGGACCCTGTAGGTGTCTGTCACGAACACGTTGCCACGTGAATCCACGGCTATGCCCTCGGGGTTGGAGAACTCTCCTTCCTCCTTGCCGGAGCTCCCACGCATCCCTGAGCCCGGATCCTGCCAGCCGGTGTAGCCGCTTTCGTCCTTTCCCCACCAACCCAGGAATCCGCCCGAGGAATCGAATTTCTGAACTCTGTGGTTTTCGGTGTCGGCGACGAAGACATTTCCGGAGGGATCGACTGCAAGACCCCGGGGCGTGTCAAACTCATTATCACCGTATCCTTCGGAGCCCCACAGGGAGAGAAAGGCCAACCCCGAATCAAACACCTGTATCCTATGATTCAAGGTGTCCGCCACGAGGATGCGCCCCCCAGGGGCCACCGCCACGGCGCAGGGTCGGAAGAACTGTCCCGGCTTGTCTCCTGCGCTGCCGCTGCCTCGTTTCAAAAGAAAGTTCCCTAAAGAATCGAACTTCTGGATCCTGTTGTTCACCCTGTCGGCGACGTAAACGTTCCCCTGTGAATCCGCCGCTATCCCGTCGGGAGAGAAGAACTGGCCGTCGCCAGTGCCCTCAGACCCCCACTTCGTCAAGAAAGCCCCGGAAGAATCGAACTTTTGGATTCTGTGGTTTTCGGAGTCGGCGACGTAGATATTCCCGGAGGCATCCACGGCGCTGTCGCGGGGCTTCCAGAACTCGGCGTCGTTTGTTCCCCAGTGGGCCCATTTCTCGATGAAGTTGCCGGAGGAATCGAACTTCTGGATGCGATAATTGCGGGTGTCGGCGACGAAAACGTTGCCCGAGGAGTTCACTGCTAGACTCTCCGGGCAGTAGAACTCTCCGTCGTCGGAGCCGCGGCCACCCCACTTCCCCAAAAGCGTGCCGGTCGAACTGAACTTCTGGACCCTGTGGTTCTCCATGTCTGCGACGTAAACATTTCTCGACGAATCAATCCCCACATCGTAGGGCCAGTGAAGCTGCCCATCGCCCTCCCCGTAGGTGCCCCAGGTCCTCAGAAACTTGCCGTTGTTGTCGAAAACCTGAATCCTGTTGCTGTCATGGTCCGCGATGAAGACGTTGCCTTTCGAATCCACGGCTAAACCGAAGACGGTACAGAATTCTCCTTCGCCATAGCCGTCCGTCCCCCAATCCGCAATGACGTTGCCGGAGGGATCGAATGTGACAATCCTGCCGGATGCCGAGGCGTAAATGTTGCCCGAGGCGTCCACGGCGATGCCCTTAGGGTACCAGGACTGCGCGTCGTTATCGTTGGGCAAAGACCACTTCGCAAGGAAGTTCCCCTCGGGATCGAATTCCTGGACCCTGTGGTTGTCGGTGTCGGCGATGTACACGTTCCCTGAGGCGTCCGCAGCGATGCCGTGAGGGTACTGGAACTGCCCCTCGCCGTCGCCGTAGCCTCCCCATTGGGCGACGAGCTTGCCCTCCGCGTCGAACTTCCGTACCCTGTGGACATTGGGCTGTTCGACGATGTAGACATTGCCCTGTGAATCCACCGCGATGCTGCGAATACTTGCGAAATACCACTCGTTCGGGATCTCCGGAATCTTCGCGGCGAAGTAGTACAGCTCAGCACCGCTGCAGGGCAATATGGAACATAAGATGAGACTTATCCCCAATACCAAGGGAAGACATCTCCTCAATAAGATAGGCGAACAGTTGATCGTACCCATCCCGTGCTTCCTTTCCTCGCCCGAACGATGCGATGCGGGTTTTGGCTCCAGGACGCTTCGCCCTCCGCGGACGAGGCATATCTCAACCCGAAACAACCCCGCCGCCCTGTTGGCTTCCCCGCGGCAGCATCATCCTCGGCCGACTTCTGTCGAAAATCAAGACTACCGCTGTTCCGAGTATCATGTCAACGGAGAATCACATCTGCTCCTTTACGGAAAAATTGCTCGGTCCCATGCGGGTGATAGGAAGACGACAGGTGAATAGCGACACTGCAACAGATAAGGAACCGAAAAATGGCAGGAATGGATCCTCGATTTTGGCGGAGATGAGGGCGAAGCCCCGGTTAGGCTCGCTCTCGCGGCGGCGGGGTTACAGGGGGAAAATGAGGGAGCCCCACTGCGTTGGTACGGGCTCCCTCGTTCGACAATGCGTTGAGGGTTCAGAACTTTATCAGGCGTTTCTTTCTCGCGAGGAAGAGAAGACTCGAAATGCCTGAACCGAATAGCATCAGCGTCGAGGCTTCCGGGACGGGTCTTTCCAGTTCAACGAAGCTGTTTTGGACGTCGTCACCGGCATCGCACAGCACGGCGATGACTTCACCGGGTCCGGGGACGAATCCCTCGCCGTTGGCGTTAGCATCACCGATCATAGCCAAAACATCAGGATTTGTCCCGGAATACGTACCTCCCCCGTTGCCGTCAACGAAATGCCAAATCGCGTCCTGGATATCGTCGAGGGTGCCCTGCTTGTGGTTTATGATGTAGTTGACCATGTCCCAATCCGGGTCCTGGAAGTGTGACGGCATGCCGGAATCATAGCTGGAGTACAGCCAGACCGGATAGTACACCGTCCCTGAGATCATGGCGTGACTTACGTCCACGCACCAGCCGAGATATTCGCCCTCGGTGACGTCGTATTCACCGGATTGCAAAACGACCCCAGAAAGGGAAGTTCTCCAGTAGCTATCGGGCCCCGGATGCAAACCCTCCATGTACACCGGGTCACTCGGCAAGTTAAGGGAAGGATCTGCGATTGCTTGTTGGGTCCACATCCCCGCCGTCAACAGGATAGTCAGGACTGCCAAGTGCAACAGCCTAACTCGCATCTTCACCAGCGCTTTCACCATTACCACATCCTCCTTTTACCGTTCGCAGATACCTTGGCGTTGCGTTTTGCTTCCTTCCAAAAGGCGCTTCGGATAACCGTTTGCCGCGTCCTATATTGGAGATCGCACGAACGCCATCGTTGCGAAACGTGAATGGTGTTTGTTCCATGGGACCCGTTGGCAAGATGATTAACAAGATGCGGGCCAATCCGGCATAGGTGCACAATACCCTGCTACGTAGCGTGTTAGGAAACGCTTGTCTCCGAAAAGCATCGCCGCTTGTGTTGACAAAAATCAACATCCGTGCCTCTCGGAAACACATCGGGCTTCTCCTTTCGGTTCTCCAGAGGGTCGCTCTCCCCCTGATCGCCTGAGTAAAGAGTATAATACGGTGAGGCAAGGTGAGGTCATCCCACGAAGCCCGAGCGGAGTCAAGAAACCTCCGTCGCCGCCCGCTGAAAACGGTGGGAGCACTGGCCAACCTGTGGCAAAAAGGCTTTTCTCGCTATCGCTTGGCTTTGGGACGTCCCATGTTTCTGAGTAGATAGATCCCCGACTTGCCGGGGACGACGATGTCTATATCTCCGTCACCGTCAATATCTCTGGTGGCAACGTTCATTCCGGTACCTGCGCGAGCATTGTAGGCGAGAACGTGCTGGTCGAATCGTGCGGTTTTGCGGTCAATCTTGTACCAATAGACACCTTGTGGGTCATCCGCGCCTGGGTCATCCCCGCTATGTCCGCGGTAGCGCTTGCCGGTGATGAGATCGGGCTGGCCGTCGCCATCGACATCGGCAAGAGCGATGGTGTGGAACTGAGAAGCCGTGTCGTCAATCGCATGGCGCTTCCATACTCGCCCCGAGGGAGTAACTTGCTGCTCGAACCACGCCAGCCCGTAATCATGGCCCCGCCCGACGATGAGGTCGTTGTGTCCATCCCCGTTAACATCCATGACGATCATGGGGATGCTCCCTTCACCGCCTATGTCGTACTCGGGGAACCATTCCCATTTCCCGCTCCTCGGGTCTTGCGGCGCCCGAAACCAGCCATGACTTGTTACAATATCGCCCCGTCCGTCACCATCCACGTCGCCAAACCCGATCCCGTGCCTATCGTGAGCTGCTCCGACCGGATGCTTGATGAATTTCGACCCTCTTTTCTCCAACCAGAAAACGGGCGTCTTGCTGTAAAAACTCGGCAGAATATCGAGGTCGCCATCGCGATCAACGTCCGCCAGCATGAATGATTCACCGCCTTTGTTCTGGACGATCACATGCTTGGGCCATTCTTTCCCCACGGTGCCGGGATTCTCGTACCACACGAGTGGATTGTTGTGCCACTGCCCAGTGATAATGTCCACAAGTCCGTCGCCGTTGACATCCATCGCGAATTCACCGAAATCGGCATGGTATTCGCCTTTCACCGGGCACTCCCGGAGGGGATGACGTGTCCAGTTCGGCGCCTCGTACCAGTTTGGCCCCGAGATGATGTCGAGGCGACCGTCGCGATTGACGTCAATGATGCAGCAGCCTTCCGGTCGGTGCCATTTGGTGTCAATCGGCTCTAAGTTGAACACGGGGTCCTCGGCAAAGGCTGCCGCGAGGCCAATCGTCAGGCAAAGAGCGATTACGGGAAACGTTTTCATTGGTCTTCCTTTCGTTGCATTGGTCAAAAGCCTTGAAGCGTGCTCTGTATCAACTACTGCGGCTCTGGCGTGCCGAGAAAGGCGAACGCCCAAGTCCACAGCGATCTGTGTGAAAAAGCGATGATTGCCATCGCCCAAGATACTTACATTACGAGAAGAAACAATAGCACGCAAGAGACACTTTTTGCAGAAGTAATTCGTCACTCCCGGGCGGATACCGAGTCGCGGGAGAGAAGAAAGGGATAAGAGCATAACGCGAAGGCGCAAAGGCGCGGAGAAAAGCATGAGAAGGGCACAGCCCGACCCGACGCCGAAATACCCCGACGTCAATGCTTTCGCATTGCTCCTCCAACGACGCCCCTCTAACCCACCCGTAACTGGGGCGTTACCCCCGAAATCCAAAATACAATTGAAGAAGCGGTCTCCTCTCGTGTAATCTCCTTTGGAGTGCAGAAGAGATATGAGGAGAATCATGAAGATTGTTACAGCCACGGAGATGAAGCAGATTGACCGGCGAACCATTGATGAAATCGGCATCCCCGGCGAAAGGCTCATGGAAAGAGCCGGAGAGGGAATTTTCCGTGTGGTCGTGAGAATGCTGTCAGGTTTGGAAGAGCATCCGCTTGCCTCAGTGCCGAGTAGCACCTCTCCTCTTGGTGAAGTCCTCTCACAGCGCCGGGAGAGTTCCGGTACACCAGAACAGGTCGGAAAACGGGTCGTCGGGCATGGAGGGGTCATGGGGCCTGCGACTGTGCTGCTCTTTGCCGGTAGGGGGAACAACGGCGGCGACGCCTTCGTGGTGGCGAGGCTGCTTCAAGAATTCGGCATCCCAAATTTGACCGCCCTCTTGGCGGAGGTGTCCGAGCTCAGAGGAGATGCCGCCACTAACTTCGCCCGCCTCAAACAAACGGGAGCAGAAATTGTCGTTGTTCGCGAGGGAAAAGAACTGGAGAGGATTTCTGAGCGAGAATACAGCTTCGTTCTCGACGGGATCCTCGGCACCGGGATAAACAGTGCGGTCAAAGGCTTATACGCAGAAGTCATCGAATTCATCAATCGGCTCGGCAAGAAAGTCATAGCAATTGACATTCCTTCGGGAATAAACGGGGACACAGGAGTCCATGAGGGAGCTTGCGTTCGGGCGGATGTCACTGTGACCATGGGGCTTCCTAAGGAAGGTCTCCTCCGACGGGATGCCCTCAACTTCGTAGGCAAACTGCAAATCGTGGACATAGGCATACCACCACAGGTCATCGAGGACGCCGAAAGCGCCGCGGAGCTCCTCACCGAAAAAGAGATGTCCACCCTCCTGCCGAGGCGAAAGCGGATAACGCACAAAGGAGATTACGGACGTGTCTTCGTCCTTGCGGGATCGCGAGGTCTGACCGGGGCGGCGGCGATGGTCTCCTCGGCTGCCATGCGTACCGGATCGGGACTGGTGTTTCTGGGCATTCCGGGCAGCCTTAACGCGATCCTCGAGGCCAAGCTGACCGAGCCAATGACCATCCCTCTCGATGAGACTCCGGAGGGAACTATCGCCTACTCCGCCCTTTCAAAGATTCTGGAACATCTCTCTGCGTGCACAACCGCCGTCATTGGACCGGGGATTTCGACGCATCCAGAGACCGCCCGTCTGGTGCAGGAGATTCTCAAGAAAGCGAAAGTCCCGCTGCTTGTTGACGCCGACGGCTTAAATTGCCTGCAAGGAAGCGCGGAACTGCTTCATCGTTACGCGGGACCCCTGATCGTGACGCCGCATCCGGGTGAGATGTCGAGGCTGTCCGCTTTCGAGACCGGGCACATTCTGGAGCACCCCTGGGAAATTGCCGCTGATTTCGCTGAGCGCAACGGCGTCATTGTCATCCTGAAAAGCGCCGAGACGGTCATTGCCGACACC
>JABMQX010000585.1 GCA_013203085.1 bacterium
CTGTCTATTCCGTACACTTCGAACGCTGTGTCAGTGAGTTTCCTCACTAACTCTCTCTTGCGTTCGACCTCCTGAATCCTCGGTCCTTCCACAGTAATCAATGGCATGTCAGTTCGCCTCCTTTCCGTTCTTGCGGTTTACTCTCAGCCTCGAAGACGGCTGTCCGTGGTCAAATAGGGTACCCTGTTTCGCTTCATCCTACCATGTGAGCGGAGGTTGGACAAGATGCTTCCGCTGGAACTCCTTTCTTGTCATCTCTTGCGGGATAATGGCATACTTGTCGCCGGATATAGGCACCGGTGTGAAGGCAGGGAAAGAAGAATCACCGCAGAGAGCGCAGAGATGCATACTGGATCTGCGCAAGGTCCGGTTCCTTCTCTGCGTACTCTGCGGTTCCATGTTCAAAATCTAACCCGCAAGAGAGGGAGACACAGCAATGCTTGAAGAAAAGGTGAATCGCAGGGAGTTTTTGAAGAAATCGGCAGGCGGTGCGGTGGCGGCGGCTTTGACGGCTCGGTCCTTTTCGGACGCCATCGGTGCGAACGACAGGATCGGCGTGGGGTTCATCGGCTGCGGGGGAAGAGGACGAGCGCATATCAGCTATATCCAAAAGCTGAAGCAAGCCGGAGATCCTGTCGAGATCGTGGCGGTCTCGGACCTCTATCGTCCCCGTTTAGACTCTGCGGCCCGTAGCACTTCCGTAAAAGCATATAGTGATCACCGCGAACTTCTCGCGGACCGGCGGGTTGACGTGGTGTGTATCGCCACGCCCGATCGCCTGCACGGCTTTCAGGTCATTGACGCGGTTCGCGCCGGGAAAGATGTTTATTGCGAGAAGCCTATCACCCATTGGGAGCAATTCGAGCTGACCAAACGGATGTCAGCCGAGGTGAAGAAGCACAAGCGGATCGTCCAGGCGGGAACGCAAGGCATGTCGGACCCCGCGTGGCATAAAGCGGCGGAGCTTGTGAAAAAGGGCGCAATCGGCAAGCCCATTCACGCAGAGTGCGGTTATTTTCGGGTCGGCGATTGGGGCGAGAGAGGGATGCCGATTGACAACCCGGAGGCGAAGCCCGGCCCCGACCTCAACTGGGAAGCGTTCCTGGCCGACGCTCCGAAGCGGCCATTCTCTGTGAGCCGGTTTTTCCGGTGGAGGATGTACTGGGATTACGCGGGAGGGCCATCAACGGACTTGTACCCCCACTCCCTCACGCCGGTCGTGAAAATCCTCGGGGTGACTTTTCCCGAAACGGTCGTGGCCACCGGGGGGAAATTTCGGTACGAGGAGCGAGAGGTGCCGGACACGTTCAATATGCTCATTGATTATCCGGAAAAAATCACCGTGGCGGTTCTCGGAACGCAGGGAAACGATTTCCCCGGCGCCGGAGGCCGCGGGAGCCCCGGAAGGTGCCCTGTGATTCGCGGCTGGGAGGGGACAATCACTTTCGAGGGGAACAATGTAATCCTTCGTCCTCAGCCCGGCGTTAAACGGCCGGCAAGCAAAATCGCCGTCGAGCATGGCGAGTCCATGCTCGGATACTGGCGAAATTTCCTGAGCTGCTGCCGGACGAGGGAGAAACCGTGGAGTCCGATCGAGGACCTGGGCTACCATGTCCAGACGGCGCTCCAGATGGGCGTATTGAGCCTGAGGGAGACTAAGGTTGCGCGCTTCGACAGGGATAAAGAGCGAATTGTCCTGTAGTCCCTATCAGAGACAGCGCGGACCGCAGCAAAGCTTCGGCATGGAGAAATTTCTGGCGGGTCACGTGAAGGAAGGAGACTCTTATGGCATCGGAAAAAGGTGAAAAGGCGAAACCAGCAAAGAACAGGGGAAAGAAGTCTGGTTTGGACCGGCGCGATTTCTTCAAGCGGGGTGTGACTACGGCGGCAGGGGCGATTTTCTCCCTGGCGGGCCTTCCTGAAATCGGCTCGTCGGCGGAGAAGGAGTCCGCAGGACCGCTCACTCAACTTCCGAAAAGGCGCCTGGGAATAACGGGCCTGAAAGTAAGCGTTGTGGCATTCGGCGGGTCACCGTTTTGCGAGGACATCTCGCCCCCTGTGCCGGAGAAGACTGTCGCGAAGATGCTCGATGAAGCGATGGAGATGGGGCTGAATTTCATAGACACCTCGCACCTGTACGGCAGGGGGCATTCGGAAAGGGCCTTCGGACAGGCTCTCCGGGGTCGGCGGGATAAGGTTATTATATTCTCGCGCTGCCCCTCGGGATGGGGCAAGTCCACAGGTGAAATGCTTGA
>JABMQX010000058.1 GCA_013203085.1 bacterium
CTGGGGAAAGCTGCGGAGGCTGTGTCGGCGATAATGGCGTCGCGAGTTCTTCCGCGAGCGTTAGAGATCGTTGACAGGATGTGCTACCGAGCGGCGGAGCAGTTCCGTGGCACGGAGATTTCGGAGAAGGCGGAGGCGGTTTTATTGGTAGAGACGGACGGGACTGAGGAGGTCGCGAAAGGTGAGTTGGCAAAGGTGGTTTCGGTTTGCAGGGAGCACGGTGCTTATGACATCGCGGAGACGGACGATGCGAAGGAAAGAGAAACCCTCTGGGAACTGCGAAAGAACATCTCTCCGGCTCTTTACTCGATCTGCGAGAGAAAAATAAATGAGGATATATGCGTTCCGAGGAGCGAGCTTGTAGGGATGTTCGCTCGCATCGAGGAAATTGGGAGAAGATACGGGCTGACCATCGGCAACTATGGACACGCGGGGGACGGGAACATTCACGTGAGTATCCTCTTGGAGAAGGATTCCCCGGAGCTTGTTGAAAAGGCGGAGAGGGCGGTCGAGGAGATATTTCGGGCAGCCCTCGCGGTTGGAGGGACGCTGTCCGGCGAGCACGGCATAGGCAACACGAAGTCGAAATTCCTTTCGTTAGAGGTCCCGCCTCGTGAGATGGCGCTGATGAGAGAGCTGAAGCGGCTTTTCGACCCGAATGGGATTCTCAATCCGGGGAAGATATTTGTCGGGTCAGCCGGGATGGAAGATGGTCCAACAACAGAGGAGTAAGCATGTTCGACGCGGCGAATGATCTATGCGACGTTCTAATGAGCCATCAGGTTACGGATGAAACGTCTGTGGACTTCGGGGGCATCTTGTGTCCGCTTTGCGGGGAGGTTCACATCAGGACAGGGGAAGCGCTGTTCCCATTTTGCTATTTCTACTCGCAGACGAAGGAGAGGAAGTACATCGAGTCCGCCGCGAGGCTGATTGGGTGGCTTTTCAGGACGCAAAACGAGGAGGGTTCCTGGGGACGTGAGGGAGGGGACGTTCCGAAAGGGGCGACGGTGTTTGTGACGGCGGCTCTGTGCCATGCGTATCAGGTCGCCGAGAGCGATCTTGAGGGGGAAGACCGAGGGATGCTCGACAAGATGATCCGTGGCGGAGCAGAATACGTTTATCGCGTCGCCACGCCGCAATGGGCGGAAAAGGGGGAGCCGGGGATAAACTGGTTCATTTGTTCAAGTGCTGCCTTGCAGCTTGCCTACGCGGTTACGGGAGAAGAGAAGTATCGTGAGCGGGCGAAGGATAACGCGTTTTCGGGTATCGAACAGATGAACGAGGACGGCTTTTTGGTGGGGGAAGGAACGACGAGTTTGGGGTCCGGTCTTCCATCGGTTGACGTGGCACGCAACCTGGAGGTCGGTCTGGGAGCTCTTGTGGTGTACTCGTGCCTGTCTGGAAATGAGGAAGTTCGCCGGGCAGTTCTCAGGTCTTTGGAAACGCACCTCAATTTCATCACTCCGGCGGGCTATATTGACGATTCGTGGGGGACGCGGGTGTGCGAATGGACGCTGCTGGGAAACGTAAATGGAGGTGGTTGCCAGACGGCGCTGATGCCGTTACGGAATTGCGATGCCCGATTTCAAAGGGCGGCGGGGCAGAATCTCCGGTATATGCTCAAGAATATGATGAAGGATGGACTGGTCGCCACAGGTCCTCACGCGAAGGATAACGCAGAGTTTGTGTCGTGCATTAAGCCTACTGCTTCGCGGGCGAACACGGTTTGCCAGGCGTTGGTTTACTGCTGCGGGGTTCCGTTAAGCCCGACAGGAAAAAGCATTCTACCTACGGAGGAAAAAGGATGGGTGCGGTTCTACAAGTCGGTCAATGTCATCCAGGTTCGGACATCGGCTTTGCTGTGCACAATTAGCGGGTACGGGGCCGGAGGGACGGTTTCACACGTCTGGCATTCGGGCTTCGGGGTGGTCCAGGCAGGAAGCGGCACAATTGGCGACGAGGCCCGAGTTTGGAGTCTGAATGAGCCTCCTCCGACGGGCTGCCTCACGCCGAGGATTGAGGCCGAAATTGACGGTGAGCTTTTCAGTAACCTTTTCGAACCTCGTGCTCTCCTCTCTCTTTCCGGCGATAGTGTGAGCAACGACCGGTTCTGGATCAGCGTCAGAGGGTGTCTGAAATCAGCCTCGGGGAAGGATTCGGGGTTGGATTACATAATCGCCTATCGCCTTGAAGGGGGCATAATCTCGAAGGAAATAGTGGTGGAGGGTCCGCGTGAGACGAGCTTGAGAAGCGTTGAGCCGATTGTCTTCGCGAGAGGATGTGAATTGGACGTTGGGGAGAGGAGTGTTGAAATCAAACATCCGGGCGGTACTTCGTGCATCCTGACAGCACCCCCGGAACATGCCAGGATTGGACCGGTTAGCCGCGAGAACTCAATCTGGCATTCCTTTCCGGCCTTAAATGCCATACCGATAGTCATTGAGCCCGCCGAAAACGCCAATGCCCGCAGGATTATCTACAGCATCGAGCTTCGCGATTGAGAAGTGATGCGGGGGTGGCGTCGCCGACATACTTTCCTGCTGGTGAAGGGCCTGTCGCGTGGCCGGGCGGAAATCTGTTGAATTTCAGAGGAGGTCATGCGATAGTGAAAAAGATGATGCTCGCAGCGGTAAGGGGGGCGAGGAGGCGGAGTTATCCGGTGTCATGATCAAGCTTAGTCTGAGCAGCCTTCTGAGAGTTCTTACGGCAGCGACACTGCTTATCGTTCCGCAAGCGATTGACGCAAAGGGACCTGCCGCGATAACGGTGGGTGTGAACTTGGAGGAGGTTTTGGGGCCGGCGCCGGAGCTGCGGGGCGTCCACATGGCTCCTCTGAAGAGCCTCTATCAGGAGGAAGATGTCGCTCGCCTCAAGGAAATTGGGGCACGATGCGTGCGATTTGGATTTAGCGGCCTCATTCTGGAGGAAGAGGACAGGCCGGGACAGTATAAGGAGGACGGTTTTCGCTACCTCGAAAGATTCGTTGGATGGTGTGAAGAATACGGCATCGCCGCGATTCTCGACATGCACAACGCCATCGGGCGACGTAAATGGGAAGATACGAGGATTTGGAAGCACTATTTTGGGTCGAAAGACCCGAAGGAGTATCAGGACCGTTTCGTGAACCTGTGGCGGGAGATCGCCCGTCGTTTCGCCCATCGCAAGGGGGTTGCGGCGTATGAGTTGCTCAACGAGCCAAATCCGCCCTACGCCGATTTTGAGGTATGGAACAAGCTCGCAAGGCGGGCGACTGCTGCGATAAGAGAAGTTGACCGAGTTCACCCGGTGATAGTGGATTCGATAGGTTACGCCAACCCGGGCAAGTTTCGTGGGTTGAAAGCGACAGGCGTTGCCGGGATTATTTACAGTTTTCACAACTACGAGCCGGGGCAGTATCACAAGCAGAAGAGGCCGTGGTCGTTCAGCGTGGATGGCGAGACGTACTATTATCCGGGAATGATAAAGGGTAAGTACTGGAACCGCGCGGCGATACGCGAGGTTCTTCAACCCGCTGTTTCCTTTGCCCGGAAACATGGCGTAGAGCTTTTCTGTGGCGAGTTTGGGTGCGTTTCCGACTGCCCGGCGATGACAGATATGATATATCTCATGGACCAGATTTCGCTGTTCCACGAGCTGGGAATCGGTTGGACGATGTTCAATTACATGCGGCGGGAGTCCAAACCGTATTGGAAAAGTCACTTCGACTGCAACCTTTTTATCTATTATATTCCGGAAGAGCGCCTGTATAGTTTCCAGCGAAAGATCAACCTTTTGAGGTTTTTTCTGGAGAAAGATGGCGAAGTGCTGGCTCTTCGCCAACCTGAAGACGAAGATGTAACGTGTTATGGAATCCGAGAGCCGGGAGGAGAGGTCTCGCTGCTGATCTCAAACAAGGATCGGCGGAGAGATAAGCTGATCAGGCTGGAGATAACGGGCCTCGATGGCGGAGTGGAAGGGAACATATCGGTCATGGATACCAGCGTGGATGACTTTGAACCCGAAGGACAACTCAGTTTGGAGAAGGGGCGAACTGAGCTGCCCCTCCGGAAGCTGAGCATCACGAGGGTGGACCTGTTGGCCAAAGACTCGGCAGCTTCTTTCCGGCAAAGAAAAGGCACTGAGCTTCGGCAGGTTCAGACCGATAGTCAGATTGATAACACAAGACAATGATGGAGGAAAACGATGAGAAAAGGGAGCATTCTACTCATTTCCCTGTGCGTCTCGCTGTTCTTGCTCTCGTGCGGGCGAAAGCCGGAAAAGGCGACCGCTGCGGAGAACGAGGCGAAATCGGCGTCTTCGGCCGTGGCGGTGACGTTGGAGCCGATGAAAAATGAGCCGTTGTACAAGGATAGCGTGCCGGAAAAACTTCGAGACAAGAGACTCACTGTGTGCAAAAAGTGCGGCCGGCACGTGGAACCTGGTGCCAAGAGTTGTCCGCTATGCGAGGCGAGCGGTGATTTCAAAAGGGAGCGGGATTTTTATCCGGAATTCTCCTTGCCCTGGAAATGGAGTTTGCTGGTGAACGGGGACGAAATCTGGGCGACAGGATGGGGCGGAATCAGCGTCTATAGCATCAAGGAAATGAGGGAAGTTCGGCGGATCACGGAGGACGATGGGCTGCATTCCGGCTTTCTGGGTTTCGCGGGGATATGTCAGGATGATGAAAAGCACATCTACGTGAGCGGCGGTGGCACTCCGGAGCTCGACGTCTTCGGCTTGACGAAGTGGGACGGGAAGAAGTGGATACCTTTCACCGCGGACGTTGGGCTGACCCCGAGAAACATCGGAACGTACAGGTTAGTTTACACATGGAATTCGGTGTGGAGCGGTGGGCCGGTCTCCGGCCTGATTCGCATCCGGCCAAGATGGACGAAGAAAACCCAAGGGGACCCCTGGCGGCGCTACTGGTCGGGGAACTTCGACCTGATACCGTGCGACAACGTGATGGCGATAATTGTGGACAGGGAAGACCCGACACTACTCTGGCTTGCCATGTACGATCAGCCTGAAGGGGGAGATATCGGCGGGAAGTGGAGAAGGCCGGTGGAGGGAGTATCGCCCTGGAAGAAAGGGGATGCGATCGAGGCGCCGGGCGGTCTCGCTAAATGGGGCTGCAGATGGGGAAGAGAGGTCGGATTCTGGAATCCGGAGAATTCGGATTGCCCCACGGGGCGCGGATTGGCACTCGCCGAAGATAGCAAGGGCCGAATCTGGTTCGGCGGGGACGAGCCCTCGAAAGGCATCGGCTATCTCGACAAGACGACGGGACAATGGAAGGTCTATAGCCAGGACGATGGCTGTCCCATTAAGACCGCCTGGGGGATCGTGGTGGACGAGAAGGACAATGTCTGGTTCACTCACGCGAGGGAACCGATATATCGCTTCGACGGTAAGGAGTGGACTGCTTTCGTGCCGGAGTTTCCGGGCAAGGGGAAAGCGGGTGTGCCGGGCGGAGACGCCCTCCGCGTTCTGAAAAACGGCAACCTTATTGTCTCGACGGAGTACGGGCTGCTGCTGTACGAGGCTGCGAGCAAATCGTGGAAGGCGTTTAAGGACCTGCCGTACGCCTGGCAGAAATGAGTGGCCGTATTCAAACGAACGCGAAGGGCAAAAGACGTTAGTGCGACAGTGTCGGGCGTGCGGTGGGCCGAATCATCGGGCTGGCCTTATCCTGCGCGGTTTGCACCTCCCCTTAACCCAGACTGTGTCGCGAGAAATGCAGAACATCGTATATGAAAGGATTTGGCGCGAACATGCGGAAAGCCTATGCAGTAGTGATTTCAGTTCTGGTTCTATTCGCCGTGCAGATAGCTTCGGCACAGGAAAACATCATTTTCCAACAGGATTTCGAATCCGACATCGTGGGGCAAAGACCATCCGGTAACTGGTTCTTTGGAGAGCAAGCTGGCGCCAGTTGTCTTGTATCCGACGAGGCTACAGACGTCTCCGGCTCCCCGGAAGGCGCCTCTAATCTCGAGTTTGCCAAGACCCAAACCGGGTCCGGGACGAGTCTAACAGTTCAGTGGAAGTTCGAGGAAAGCGCGGTGGATTCCGGCGTTCTGACAATCACGTACTGGGTTTACTTCAAATCCGGGCAGCTTATGCGATACGTCATCAGAGGGTATAATCCCTGGAAGCACTACATGAAGATGGCGGTGAGGGGTGATTGGCCCGATGACGTGCGGTTGGAATTCCCGATTAACGGCGCGCAATTGGCTGTCTCCGGAGACTCCTGGCACAAGTTGACCTTCATGGTGGAATGGGATGACGAGCAGCCGGGGCTGGCCGCATGCAGATTCTTTGTTGATGACGAGGAGCACCCGGGCAGCCCCGCAAGTCTGGCGGAGCCTACGGTATCTTCTATCGGCAGCATAGAACTGAACACCGCGGACTGGGCAACCGCAGTTTGCCACATTGACAACATCATCGTTCAGAAGGTTCCCCCTAAGCCCAAGATAGACCTCGTTGCCAGACGTAAGGGACGGGTCGCCATCGAGTGGAGCGGGGCGGCTCTAACGGGCGACATCCCGTCTCTCTATTGGGCGTCCGACCCGGCGGGGCCATGGAGCTTGCTCCAGGGGAACATCGAGTCGGCATGCCAGGTTGGTCCCGGTCAGGCAAGACGGTCGTTCTATCGTGTTGGACCCCAAGAGGAACCCTCGCCGGAACGAAAGGTGATATTCGATGACGATTTCGAGTCGTACCTAACCTCCGAGGATGTTCAGACTGCCGGAGGTTGGACGATAATAAACGGGTCCGGGGCGCCGGACGTAACCTGGCGGCTTTGGGACACGGAGGGAGAGCCGCTTAAAACTGAGTCCCCTGACCTTGTGGGGATGTCCGGGAATTACATGATTTCAAATTCGGATTTCGGCGAGTCGGCGCGTCTCGACGAAGAACTCATCTCCCCGATTATTGACTGCGCCGGGTACTCGAAAGTCGGCGTGGAGTTCGCATGCAACATCAAGGTGTACGAAGACGACCCGGAAGCTGACCCTCAGACCACCGATCTGGATATTTCTGTCTATGACCCCCATTCCGGAACATGGTCGCCGTGGACCAACCTTTTCACGCGGGAGATGGCAGCCGGCAACTGGGCATCTGAGACGCCAAAGTTCTTCAGCATTAGCGATGTTGCCGACGACTGCGAGTTGAAGCTCCGATGGCGTTTCCATGACGCACAATACGATTACTGGTGGGCCGTGGACAGCGTCAAGATCACCGGTGAGCAGTGAACGCCGGACAGAACCGAATGAGAAACGGCCTCGGCGGCGGCGGAGAATTAGAGCGGAGAGATGTGGGGTGAGATGGAGGGAGGGCGATGAGTCGCAACAGGGCAAGAGCAGTCTGGCTGGCGGTTTTCATTTGGTGCGTTCTCTTCGTGCTGCTACTTGTCAGCCGCAGTTACACGTTCCGGTCCGCGATAGTTCACGACGAGGGCATTTTTCTTTATGGGGGGACCGCGTGGGCTGCCGGTGAACTGCCATACAGGGATTTCTGGGACCATAAGCCCCCCGGGGTAACGCTATTCCACTCGATTCCCATACGTCTCTTCGGCGATTCTGTTCTTGCCGTAAGGCTGCACGAGGTCTTCTGGCTGGCTATCTCGGCGACGATTCTCTTTTACGTCTGTCGCGGGCATCTCTCACTCGGAATCACCATCCTATCGCTCCTATTCTATTGTCTCTTCGTTAGCACGAAGCTGGTGATCCGGTCGGGTGGATTGACGGAGGAGTCCTCGCTGACGTTCTACGCACTGAGCTATCTGTTCGCGCTTCGCCGAAAGGGCTCGCTGGGGCTGAACGTTTTCCTTGCGGGGCTGTTTCTTGGATTGGCGGCGCAGTTCCGACAGCCGTTCGGTCTGGCGATCATATTCATCGCTGTGTGTCTGTTATGGCGGCCGGAGGATTCTGAGGTTGGCTTCAAGAGGAGGTTGCGTCTTTTGCCGATTCTGGCGGTGGGGGCCGCACTGCCGGAGATTATCTGCTCGGGCTATTTTTTGATGAAGGGCATCTGGGCGGAGTATTTCGAGGCGAGCTACCTCTTCAACTTCCTGTATGTGGGCGGAGGTCCTGATGCCCTGGGGTTGCGTGATGGTTTCCAAAAACATTGGCAGATGCTGAAAGCCACAGGGCCTTACCTCGCGAGCCCGGTTTTCGTCGCACCGTTGCTCTGGTGGCTTCCCCGCCGTCTAAAGAGAATCGGTGTTCTACTGATTATCGCGTTCTTGTGCGACTTCGCGGCCATTTCCCTCGGAGGCAGATATTACGAGCATTATTATGTGCAGGCTGCGGTCTCATCTTGCCTCTTGCTTGGGATGGCTTTTCAGGCACTTTACGGGCGGATGCGAAGGATCGTGTTGGGAACAGAAAATCGCTCATCGAGGAAGAACGTACAGTTGGAATTAGACCGGTGTCGCCCAGCGGGGGCAGATACGGTGCGCCGCCGGAGGTGGCTGCGGGGGATGGTGTTTTTGCACGTATATTGGTGCGCGGCGGCGGCGATAGGGCTAACTGTCATACTCACCACTGACGGCATCAAGAATTACGTAAAGAGTTACAAGATTGGGCTTGAGGAAAAGCGCCGCCCGGGAGGGGAATACGCCAGACAAGAGGCGATCGCTACCGCGATCAGGATGGTGAC
>JABMQX010000586.1 GCA_013203085.1 bacterium
ATTTCTTCAACTTCTTTTTCTCCGGGCTCTTCCGATTGCGGATGGGGGATTGCGTATTGGGGAATGGGGATTGGGTATTGGGGATTGGGGATTGGGGATTGCCGATTCCGAAATCCCAACCCCATACCCGATACCCGATACCCCATACCCGAATGGACTTTCACGCTCTGGAACATGGTCGCAAAGGAGCCGAGGAGCCGGCGGCACCGTCGGTCGAAATCATGCTCTTTCAACAAAGGCAGGGGGAGGATAGCCGCTTCGAGGATGCAGCGGAAGTCAGGCAAAGAGAGGCGAGAGCTGTCGCGGCGAGGCTTGCAAAATCCGTCCGGGACGGTGAAATCGCGGTTTACGACCCTGCAATCTCCGGCCACGCATCCCGCGTGGTTGCTTACGGAGATGTGGCGGTTCTCTCTCGCACACGGGCGAGTTACGAGGCCTACGCGCAAGCCTTTGCGGACATCGGCGTTCCCTTTTGCACGGTGGGCGGGCAAAGCTTCTACGATAAGCAAGAGATCACAGACTCGATCAATCTGCTGACAATTGTTGACAATCCCTTCCGAGACATTGCTCTTGTGGCAGTGCTTCGCTCGCCTTTTGTGGGGGTCAGGGATGACACGCTGCTGCATCTCGGGCACCACGGAGGTGCATCAGTCTCCGGGGAGCGTTCAACAGATAAGCGGGCTGGCTCCCAGACCTCAAACGGGATGCCACCGTTCACGCACCCCTATGTGCTGGCGGCACTTCAGGAGGTTGACTCGATTCCTGACATCCCCACCGATGAGAAACGAAAGCTCCTGCATTTTCGGGACATTCTGGAGAGTCTCAGGCGTGGGAAGGATTCTATGCCCTTACACAGCCTGGCCAAGGCTGCCCTTGACTCGACCCCTTACCTGACACGAATCCTTGCTTCGCCCGGGGGAGCACAGAAAGCAGCAAACGTCTCGAAATTCCTCAACCTCCTGAGAGAATACGATGCCCGGCAAACCGGCGGCATCGGAGGTTTTCTCCGGTTCTATGAGGTCATGAGGCATTACGGCCCTCGTGAGGAAGAAGCGGCTCTGGAATCGTTTTCCGGCAATGTCCTGAAACTGATGACAATTCATGCGGCGAAGGGATTGGAGTTTCCGGTGGTCATCGTTGCGGACATGTCCCGCCGCTTCAACTTTGACAGGGATAAGTTTCTTGTTTCGAGAGAGATGGAAATTGGATGCAACCTCTGGCAGGAGTCTTCCCCGGAATCATCCGGCAGAAGGCTGATTTTCGAGGAACGAAGGGAAAAGCAAGTCGCTGAGGAGAAAAGACTATTCTACGTAGCCGCCACCCGGGCAAGAGACCATCTGATCCTCGCGGGAAGCTACCGTCCAGAGAAAGAATGCGACATTGACAGCGCAAGCTGTCCGATGGACTGGCTGATGGCGATCGTCGGCAAAGAAGCGGCGTTGCCGGAAGCGGGGGATTCCTGTGAAGTTCGATTGGGCGAGGCAAGAGTGCGATTGTTCGTGGATGCCGTTGAGGAAAAGCCTGTTCACGCGGACGCTGGAATATCGCTTATGGAACGACATCTTGCCCGAATTGCCGCAGGGGAAAGCATCCCCGTTGCCCCTGCTTCCGCGGAAAAGCTTCTTCCCGAAGTGAAAAAAGTCCTCGAGAGGATAACATCGCGAGCCGCTGCTGAGCCAGATGCATCTCCCGCCGAAATCTCGGCTTCTCAAATGATGCAATTTCAGGAATGTCCCTACAAGTTCTTCTTGGGGGAGTTGATGAACTTTCCCGAAAGGGAAGTGATGACCGATTTGGGGCTGTGTCCCGTGAGCAAAGCGGGTGGGGAAAAGACTTCGCCGCAAGCGGAGGCTGAACCCCCGGTTGGCATGAGCAGAAGGATGTTTGGCAACCTGGTTCACCAGTGCCTGGAGCAGCTTGACTTCCGGGTAGGAGAACAGGAAGACCTTAAAGTGGTAACGACGCGTTTCTTCTCCTCGTTGAAATATGCACGCCAGGCAGAAGGACTTATACGATATTTCCTGAGGAGCGAGGAGGGTAAGCGCCTCCGCAAAGCCAGGAAAGTTCACCGAGAGCTCCCGGTGAAAGTTGCTCTTGACAATGTCATCCTTAGCGGGGTGATTGACGTCCTCTATCTCGACGAAGAAGATCATTGGACCATTCTCGATTTCAAGACAGGATCGGAGCAAGCGGAGAACAGCTCACAACACGGCGGTTACGAGTTTCAGATGCTTTTCTATGCGTTTCTGGTTGGGGAAGCGACGGGTCTTCGCCCGGAAAAAGCCGTCATTCATTTCCTCAGATCGGGCGCTTCCCACTTGGTCTCAACGAAGGCTGAGGATGTCGAGCGCACAAGAGAGAAGGTCGTTGAAATCATAGCCGCCATCGGCAGACGAGAGTTCAGGAAAAAAAGCGGCGTTCAGTGTCGCGAGTGCGAGTATGCGGCTGTGTGTGGGCCGCAAGATGACACTTGATGAGTATCCGGGAGATGCAATACCTTCGCCCGCGAACCGTATTGCGCCGCAAGCCAATGCCGAGAGGAACGTGAAAGAATTCAGCAGGCACTCTAACCAAAACCGGAAAAGACGCAGGGCTATCGGCGCCAAGCGTGTTCGCAAACCTTTGCGGAAAGCGGAGCGAATCCTCATCAAGATGCCAAACTGGCTGGGCGACGCTGTGATGAGTCTGCCTGCTATCGAATATCTGCGGAGGCTCTTTCCGCATGCCCGGATGATGTGCTTGGTCAAAGAGAGCATAGCGGACCTCTTGCGGAATAAAAATAGCCTCGACGGGGTGATCAGCTATGAGCACGGTTCGGGAGTCTCGGCGCTGATGAGAAAGGCAAAAACGGTCCGGCGGCTGCGTCCGGAGTTTTTTGACCTGGCTGTGCTGTTCACCAACTCGTTTGAGTCGGCGTTATGGATGGTTCTGGCGAGGATACCTTTCAGGGTAGGGTATGAGACCGATGGGAGAAGCTTCCTTCTAACGCACGGAGTAAGCCGAAAGCCCTTTATCGGGCATCAGATCAGCGACTACCTCGATCTGTGCAAGGCCTTAGGAGAAGCTGACGGATCCGTCTCGCCCACGGTGCGGATCCCCTCGCGCGATCAGGAGTGGGCGGAGGATTTTCTGAGGTCCTTGGGGTGCTCGAAGGATGACCTACTCATCGGCCTGTGCCCGGGGGCGGCTTACGGGCCGGCAAAAAGGTGGTTGCCGGGAAGGTTCGTTGATGTCAGCAGGCGACTCGCTGAAGATTACCCTACCAGATTCGCGATATTTGGAGGGAAAGGTGACCTCGAGCCATGCGAGATGGTTGCCAACGGGGTCGGGCATAGCGCCATAAACTTATGCAGGAAAACGAGCCTAAAAGAGCTGGCGGCATTATTGGAAAAGTGTGCCCTTGTCATCTCCAACGACAGCGGGGCGATGCATCTCGCGTCTGCTATTGGCACACACGTCATCGCGATTTTTGGCCCGACGGCTCCGGCGAGGACCGCGCCGCCGGAGAACTGCATTGTGTTTAGCAAGGCCGTCCCCTGCTCGCCCTGTTTCAACAGGGAATGTCCCACCGATTTCCGGTGCATGACTTCCATTTCGGCGGACGAGGTTTATCAGCAAGCTTCCGAAGTCCTCTTGACGCAGGAGACAGATGGATTGTGGAGAAGAAAGCGCGAATGGATGCTGTGAGCTTCGACTGGGGAATGGTTTTGCTGCTGGGTGGTCTCCCCGTCAACGCAAAACCGGGGAGCATCCGCCGCACGGAGCCTCTGCAGAATTCTGCCGAGGAGATAGTACAATGAGCGACCTGCCCATGGAGGCCGATATCGCCGAGTTCCAGAACTATCTTGCCGCTGAAAGGGGGCTGGCGGCGAACACGGTCATCTCCTACGGGCGGGACCTCCGGAAATTCGCCGCATATCTCGAATCCGTCGGCACGACCTCCGTTCAAAAGGTTACAAGAGGCAATGTCATTGATTACCTCATATCAGAGAAAAGAAAAGGTATTGCGTCGAACTCCGTCGCCCGAAACCTCATTGCAATCAAGATGTTTTTCCGATTTCTCGTTGCGGAAGGAGTGTTGCAGGATGACGTTACTGAACTGATTGAGTCCCCGAAACTATGGAGGATTTTGCCGGAAACGTTGACGATCGAAGAGGTGGACCGAGTGCTTTCTTTGCCCGACATGTCAACCCCGGCGGGGATCAGGAATCGCGCCATGCTGGAAATGCTCTATGCCACAGGAATGCGAATTTCCGAACTCGCCAACGTGAAGCTCGACGATTACAACCCCCGCTCCGGCACAGTCCTGTGTCATGGAAAAGGCTCGCGGGAGAGAATTGTCCCCGTCGGGAGGCAGTCCATCGCGTCTGTTTCTCTCTACCTTAAAGAGAGCAGGCCGCACTTCTTGAAAGGGAGGGATTCTCCGTATCTGTTCGTGACCCGACTGAAAAGCAAGTTCTCGCGGGTAGGCTTGTGGAAGACGATACACGGTTACGTGCGAAAGCTTGCCTCGGACAAAAAGGTGACGCCTCATACGTTCCGCCATTCGTTTGCGACGCACCTCCTTGCCAATGGGGCTGACCTGCGAGTCATTCAGGCTATGCTGGGCCATGCCAGCATTTCTACAACCCAGCTTTACACCCATGTTGACAAGGAGCGCCTTAAGGCCATTCACCGCAAGTATCATCCCCGCGCATGAGGATGCTCACCCGTGGAGGACAATCAAGCCCGCTCGCCATGGCTCCTCGGCTTCTATGCGAGGATGATGGGTTGTTCACTCAAATCTCGTGTTGAAACACCAAGAAAGAGGTGTTCTTGAGTTCGATGTGCCGAAACATGATTCCATCTTCAGTCAGAGAATCCAGTAAACGCTTTGTCATCGGATCAGTGAGGAGCATGCTGCGGCCTTTCGACTCCTACGAGGTGGAAGTGGTGGACCGGCTGTCATACCCTCGAAACGTCCCCTTGAACAAACTTTGCGGCATGGCGGAAATCGAGAATCCGGAGTGGAGAAAGGCACTGAGAGACCTCGACCTCGACCGCAAGAATGCTCCTTTTCACAGGAAGGCATGGGAGTTCACTCAAGCGGTCTACGGATTGCGGAAGCTGAAAAGGATGCCTCCGAACGCTGTGGCACTGGGCGTAGGCTCGGGGCACGAGCTTATCCTCTATTTCCTTGCGAACAAGATAAGGAACGTCATTGCTACAGACCTTTACGAAGGGAGCTTTGCCGAAAAAGAAGCCTCCCCGTATATGCTCACTCATCCGGAGATGTTCGCTCCTTTCCACTACCGAAAAGAGCACCTCGAGGTTCTTGTCATGGACGCGATGAAGCTCGATTTCCCAGGCGACTCAGTTGATTTCGTCTTTTCCTTTTCATCTATAGAGCACTTCGGAGGGCACAGGGAGGCAGTAACGGCTCTCAGGGAGATGTTTCGTGTCCTGAAGCCGGGTGGCATCGCGGTCATAACAACGGAGCTGATTCTCAATAGGCTCGG
>JABMQX010000587.1 GCA_013203085.1 bacterium
ATCGTCAGCTCTCCCCTCTGTGTCCTCTGCGTGCTCTGCGGTTCCACCCTCAGCCGCCCGTAAGTCAGGGATTACCCCATACCGATTTTCGATGTTGACTTTTAGGAAGCAACGCGTTATATTTACAAAAAGAAATGGGGGATTAGCTCAGTTGGCAGAGCGTTTGGCTGGCAGCCAAAAGGTCACCGGTTCGAGCCCGGTATCCTCCAAAACCGCCTTTGACGGCGGAAGACTGCGACACCTTCGAAGGAAGCTTGCGGGAGAAATCATGGTGAGAAAAACTGCTGTCGTTATCTGTCTTCTCTTAGCGTGGCTTTCATTTCGCAACGAATTTCCAGGCGCGCAGGTGGAAGTGCCCGCCTCAAGTCTTGTCTATCACCTTAAGATAGACACTGATGTTGACAATGTTCTGGCAGCGCATCTGGCCAGAACACTTTCCATCGCAGAGAAAAACGGGGCGAAACTCATTATCGTGGACCTGAACACCCCGGGTGGCCTTCTCCTCGGAGCGTGGAAGATCACCAATAGCCTCGTCTCGACCAAGATTCCGACTGTGGCGTGGGTGAACAAGAACGGCGCCTCCGCCGGGGCCATGATCACTTACGCGTGCGATTACATCGTCATGGCGCCGGGCTCCACTTTCGGCGCCTGCGTGCCTATGCTGGCACTCCCGATCCCGACGGAGACGCCGGAGAACATCACCGAGAAGTTCGTCTCCTATACCAGAAACCAGATTCGATCTCTTGCCGCTGCCGGAGGGCACGACGCCGACATAGCGGAAGCAATGGTGGACGAGTCGAAGGAGATAAAGTTTTCCGATAAGATCTCCGCCTCCCGCCGCCAGAAGCTTCTCAAAATCCTCGATGGGTGGGATACCGCGAGCGCCGACGACAAGGAGGAATTCAAATGGTTTCTCGATTCTTCCGGGGAGCTGTCTGAGGACAGGAGGGAAGCCTTGAAGAGGTTCCTCGGAGAGGACGAGATGATCATCGAGAAAGGCAAAATCCTGACTCTGGATACCGACAAAGCGTTCATCCTGAACGTGGCAATCGGCAAAGCGGAAACCCTCGCCGACATTTTCAAGCTCAAGGAGATCGAGGATTTGAACCTCGGCCAGCCCGTCATCAGGAGGGTCGGCTGGTCATGGTCAGAATCGGTGGCGAAGTTTCTTTCGAGCCTTTGGGTAAGAGCCTTGCTTCTGATTGGAGCCTTCATGGGAATATCCACCGAGCTGAAAATGCCGGGATTCGGTTTCCCCGGGATATTGGGAATCACTTGCATCATTCTTCTTTTCTTTGGCAGCTATGCCGCCGGGGCTGCGGAATGGACGGACCTGATCCTCTTCGCGCTGGGCGTATCGCTCCTTCTTGTGGAACTGTTTGTCATCCCCGGGTTCGGCTTCGTGGGAATTCTGGGCATTATCCTTATCGTAGCCAGCATTTTCATGATGCTGCTGAAGGCGCCCGGCCCTTATCTTCCGCCCGCACGAGAGGAAATCATGATGGTGATCCGCTGGATGAGCGCATCGCTGATAGTCTCCGCGTGCGGACTTTTCGTCCTCTTCAAACTCATTACGCCGAAGACGCCGATGTTCGGGAGATTGGTACTGGGGGATGCCGAAAAGGCCCAAGAAGGTTACACCGCCGGCGCTCGGTTCGCCACGCAAGCTGGTGTTCTCGTCGGGAAACTCGGCGAGGCGAAATCCATGCTCCGCCCGGCGGGCAAAGCTGTTTTCGAGGGCAAACTCTTTGACGTGGTCACCCAGGGGGATATGATAGAGAAAGGGTCTAAGATCGAAATCATCGAGGTTAAGGGAAGCCGAATCGTTGTCCAGAAGGCGGAGGAAAGTTAGCGGCGGCTGTCCTGTGAGGCGAGTCCGCATCGCACGAGCCGGTTTCAAAACATAGAAGAAAAGGGCTTAAATTGGAATGGATTTTAACCGTCGCGGCACTCGGTCTGCTGTGCATCTTCGCTGAGGTGTTTTTGCCGGGTGGGGTGCTGGGTGTTCTGGGTTGGCTGCTCATAGGGACTTCCCTTGTGGCGGCGTACCAGCTATGGGGTCTCAGCGGACCTTTCCTGCTTCTGTTGTTCGGCTTTGTCGGGGCGGGAGTGACTCTCTACATCATAGCCATCAAACTCATGCCCAAGACCGCAGTTGGGAAAGCAATCTTTCTGCGAAACACCCAAAAAGGTTATAATGTATCGGTCACGGCGGATCAGGAGATGGTCGGGAAGGAAGGAGTCGCTTTATCTTTCCTTCGACCGGCAGGTTTCGCACAGATTGAGGGACAGAGAGTGTACGTCGTGACAGAAGGTGATTTCATCGAGAAGAACGCACGGATTGAGGTCTGCGATTTGAAGGACAACAACCTCGTGGTCCGTAGAATACACTCACAATCGCAACAACAGGAAAACGAAACCTAACCTTTCCACAAAACCATAGGAGGGAGCTGACATGATTGACATTCTCAACCTGATTGCCCAGGCCCCATCAAAGCCGATTAGCACGGGGACAGTGGTCCTTATCGTCCTGGCGATCGTTGTTTTTATCCTGATATGCGTCTTTATCTACTTTTTCAAGGTTTGGATTCGGGCGCTGGCTTCCGGGGCGCGCGTCACCATCGGGAGCCTCATCGGGATGAAACTCAGGAAAGTTTCGCCTTTGACTATCGTTGACGCCAGGATTATGGCCGTGAAAGCGGGTTTGGAGGTTTCCACCAACGACCTGGAGACGCACTATCTCGCCGGAGGCAACGTTAACAAGGTGGTCATGGCGCTGATCGCCGCCGATAAGGCGAATATCGAACTGGGGTTCAAGAGAGCGGTGGCGATAGACCTCGCGGGGAGGGACGTCCTCGACGCTGTCCAGACCAGCGTTAATCCCAGGGTTATTGACGCGCCGGATCCTGCCAAAGGTAGTGATCTGGTGGCGGCGGTCGCCATGGATGGAATCCAGCTCAAAGCCAAGGCTAAAGTGACGGTCCGGGCCAATCTTGACAGGTTGGTCGGAGGGGCAACGGAGGAGACAATCATCGCCAGAGTCGGCGAGGGCATCGTAACGACCATTGGTTCGGCGACAACCTATAAGGAGGTGCTCGAAAACCCCGATATGATCTCTAAAAGGGTTCTGGAGAGGGGGCTGGATTCCGGAACGGCGTTCGAGATTCTCTCCATTGACATCGCCGACGTGGACGTCGGGGAAAACATCGGCGCAAAACTGGAAACGGAACGAGCTGAAGCCGATAAGCGGATTGCCCAGGCCCGCGCTGAAGGGAGACGGGCGATGGCGGTCGCTCAGGAGCAGGAGATGAAAGCTCGCACGCAGGAGATGCGAGCGAAGGTCGTCGAGGCGGAAGCTGAAGTCCCCAAAGCAATTTCAGAGGCTTTCCGAAAGGGACGACTCGGGGTTATGGATTACTATCAGATCAAGAATATCCAGTCGGACACCTCCATGAGGGATTCCATAGCCGGGACAGGCCCGACGGGCCCCACTGGGCCCACAGAACCGACAGAATAACAAACAGCCTCTCGGGCGCAAAGCTTTAGATGAGGGTAAGGTAATGCGCGACACGAGCGGCTGATGGAGGAAAAGCACGGTGATATTGGCAATTACATGCCCTTACATAGGCGCGGGTGATGGCGGGAGCGGGACAATCATTTTCATCGTCATCGGGCTGGTTTGGCTCATAGCCAACCTCCTGAAAAAGGCGTCGCAGGCATCCAAAAGCCCCCCCTCGGGGCGTCCACGGCCGCAGACCGGGGTCGAA
>JABMQX010000588.1 GCA_013203085.1 bacterium
GCCGACCAGACGAGCCCCCATGAAGATTCCGCTGCCAAAGACCCTTCTGCCGTAAGTGTCCGCCTTCCTCGTCCATTTATCCTGCCGTTCATTTGAGCTGACGCAGCCGCTCGAATGGGACTAACCCTCCGAACTCGAATAGCGTCCCCATAACCATATTGTCCGTTTCGATTCCGGCCTCTTCGCATGCCGCGAGGGGATTCAGCCCGGCTCGGACAATCACTCCCGTGCGCCCTTCCCCCACCGGAATGTCGAGCAATGGCTGCCCAGGTTTCCCAATCACCATCACTCCACCCAGCCCAAGACTCTCCAGCTTCTTACTCAATTTCTCCGCAGGAGCCAGAGCCGCCGAGGGTATTTCTCGAAAGCCTGCCCCGATAATCCCGTTTTTAGTTTCAGCTACCCTCCAGACGCTCGTCATTCTTCCCTTGATGAATATCTCCAGCGGATCGAGTGTCGTGCCGTCATAGTTGATCAACTGCGTGAAGCGAACCGGTTGACCCTCCCTTACTTCCAGCAGTCCTCCAAACCGCGACGTTACCGGAATGCCAACATTGAGAAAAATCCCGTTGATTGTCACACTGCAAACCGTTCCGATGGCGGTTTTCCCTTCCGGAACCCGGAAATCTCCTACTTGATGTCCTGCCTCTCCGATCACGACAAGGTGTCCCAACCCCAATCCAGCCTCAAACACCGACACGATTCGATCCACAGCATGGCGGACTTCTTCGTTTTTCACCGTGGAGACGTTCAAGATAATGCTCCCCGTGAGGCGATTGGGACAGAAACTCATTCTGTAGGAAAGCTCGTCAATCCTGCACACGACCAGCCCAACTTTCTCGAAGACGAAGGAATCGGATACCTCCTTCATCCCCGCCGGCGTGATCATTCGGCCGCGCCTCCCGAATTTCTTCGTGAACCCGTTGCGGTCCGTCCATGCCAGGTAGTATCGAACCGTCCTCTGGCTCAGATTTACTCCGTATCCCTGTATCTCCTTGCCAATCCGCGTCGCGCCGAGCGGCTTTCTTCGTCCTTGAAGGGCACGGAGGATGGCCCACACATTTTTTTTCGTTTTTTCTTCCATCTTTCTTTACCTCCCTTAGGCAATCTTGCTGCCAGTTTACCGTTAAGCCCAATGGAGTTCAAGCATAATACGGCAATATTGCCGTATTTCCTCGGGGACTGCAAAACGGCAATTTGTTCTTGACAGGTAAGCAATGTGAACCTATAATCAGCTTTTGTTCTCCAAGAAGAGGTTGTATTGCCTCGCGGTATGACGGCAATAGATTGCTGTTTCTTCGCGATGCCCGTTGCTTCTATGGCCCGTGTGGCGAATGCAGCGTATTCACTGGCGCCCGGGCCAATGACGCTATCGGGATGCCCGCAACGCTCCTCATTATTTCCGCATTTCCGCGTGCGCATCGGAGGGAATCAAAGGATCAGTCAACGTTCAATCGGAGGAAAAATGGTTACCGCATCAGAGATCATGGACCGTGTGATAAAGAAGAACCCGGGGGAAGCCGAGTTCCATCAGGCTGTACACGAGGTGCTGACGTCCATCGTACCAGTCCTCGATAGAAATCACAGGTACGCTAAAGCCAGGGTATTCGAGCGAATTGTCGAACCCGAAAGGCAAATAATTTTTCGCGTCCCCTGGCAGGATGATAACGGAGAGATCTGGGTTAACCGGGGATTTCGCGTCGAATTCAACAGCGCCATTGGTCCCTACAAGGGGGGACTGCGATTCCATCCCACCGTCAATCTCGGAATCATCAAATTCCTCGGCTTCGAGCAGGTTTTCAAGAATGCCCTGACGGGTCTTCCTATGGGGGGCGGCAAAGGCGGGTCCGATTTCAACCCCAAAGGCAAGTCCGATGACGAGGTCATGCGCTTCTGCCAGTCTTTTATGACTGAGCTGTCGCGGCACATCGGCGCTGACACAGACGTTCCCGCCGGAGACATCGGAGTGGGCGGTCGCGAAATCGGCTTTATGTTCGGACAATATAAACGCATTAAGAACGTCTTCGAGGGCGTTCTCACAGGCAAAGGATTGAACTGGGGCGGCAGCCTCGTTCGAACGGAGGCGACCGGCTACGGCCTTATTTACTTCCTCGAGGAGATGCTCCATCCCAAGAGGAAAACCATCGAGGGGATGACTGTGGTCAGCTCCGGCTCCGGAAATGCCTCTATCTACGCCGTCGAGAAGTGCCAACAACTTGGCGCGAAGGTTGTCGCCATGAGCGATTCCAATGGCTACGTCCACGACCCGGAAGGCATAAACCTCGAGACCGTCAAGCAAATCAAGGAAGTTGAGCGGGGCAGGATAAAGGAGTATTTGAAGTCTCACCCGCATGCCACCTTCCATGATGATTGGAGAGGTATTTGGTCTATTAAGATGGACATCGCCCTTCCCAATGCAACTCAGAATGAGATTGACAAAGAAGCTGCCGAGGTGCTCGTCAGCAACGGTGTGATTGCCGTCGCGGAAGGCGCCAATATGCCATCCACGCCGGAAGCCGTTCAGGTTTTCCATGATGCCGGCGTTCTATTCGGCCCCGCCAAAGCGGCAAACGCTGGCGGTGTCGCCGTATCCGGCCTCGAAATGGCACAAAACAGCCAGAGGGTCTCCTGGCCCTTCGAGGAAGCCGATGAGAAGCTCAAGAACATTATGAGCAACATTCACAGGAGTGCGAGCGAGGCCGCGGAAGAATACGGTTGTCCCGGCAACCTTGTCGCTGGCGCCAACATCGCCGGCTTCATCAAGGTCGCTGATGCCATGCTCGATCAGGGCCTCGTTTGACCCTCGGCGGGCAAATCTCACGACCCGTCAGTGAAATTCTGAGCGAGCGAAGGCCGCCTCGCCGAAGAATATCGGGACTGCTTGTCCTCTCACGCTGGCGGACTCCATTGGAATCCGGCCGGGCGGGATAGGGCCCCGTTCGACCCATAGCCTCCCCAAAATTGCCTTCTCATTCGCCGGGAGGGGGCCCATGCAGCTTCGCACGGCAAATATGTTGAGTCAGCCTCGACATTCCTTCCTTCTCGTGCTATATTCTCTTATGAGTCTCGAAGAGATGCCTTCAAGCATCTTTTGGCCGGTGTCGGCGAGCGCAGGACGCAGTGGTTCTCCCCATCAAGTTGCTTCCGGGGAGAAAGGACGACACCGGCAGGTTTTTAGCATAAGGACTTAAGCGGAGGTGCACACATGCGATCGTCAACCCTCCTTCCTGTCTATCTCATTGTTATCGTTATCGTCATTCCGCTCTGCGTTTGCGGGGCGAGCGGCAAGGTTGTCATCAACGAGATCATGTACAACCCCGATGGAGCCCAGGGCGACGATGATTTCTACGAGTGGGTTGAACTGTACAATGCCGGCGACACCGCCGTTGGCCTCGGCGGCTGGAAGTTCGTGGATGGCGACCCAACACACGACCCCTTCGTCATCCCCACAGACACTGAAATACAACCGGACGAGTATCTCGTCATCTGCGGCAACTCCAGCTACGTCTATTATTGGTACTTCATCTCCAATCGGGTCGGCAACTTCTCCGGCAGGTTCGGCCTCAGCAATGGGGGGGATACCATCATCCTTCTGGATGCTTCCGACAATGTAGTTGACCGGGTGGATTACAACGATGCTTACCCCTGGCCTTTTCAGGCGGACGGCGATGGCCCTTCCCTGGAAAGAATCAACCCCCTCGGTGACAGCAACGACCCCCACAACTGGGCTGCAAGCGTCCCCGCCAGAGACTATGGCACCCCCGGTGAGCGGAACTCCCTCTTCTCCGACGGCACCGGGCCTTCTGTCGTCATCAATGAAATACACTACCATCCCGCCTCCGGCGGCAGCGAGATTGACGAATACATCGAACTCTACAACGCCTCCGGCTCCACCATGAACCTCGCCAACTGGGAATTCACCAATGGTGTCTCCTTCAAGTTCCCCGGGGACGCGACTATCGCACCTTTCGGTTACCTCGTGGTCTGCAAGGACCCCGAATGGGTCAAGACGAATTATGACATCGAAAACGTCGTGGGCGGTACCGACCCTGTGGACCTTTTCGGCTCTTTGGATAACGGTGGCGAGACCATTGTCCTGAGGGACAACACCGGGCGCCTCGTTGATTTCGTGGCTTACAGCGACGAGAATTACTGGCCCCTTGCCGCCGACGGTTACGGGGCGTCCCTCGAGCGTGTCAACCCCGATTTCTGGAACAACGATCCCGCGAACTGGACCTCCGGCCCCCTCAACCGGAAGTGGGTTCAGGTCGAGACTTCCCCCGCAACACCGACCGCCGACTTCCTCTATTTCTACCTGAACGGTGAGGGAGAAGTCTTGCTGGACGACGTTGCCCTTGTCCCCGAGGGCGGCGGAGAAGATCTCATTTCTAATGGAGACTTTGAGACCGGTGATGGCGGGTGGGTGAAGCTCGGAAATCATTCTTCCTCGACCCGGATTGAAACTGACGCTCACTCCGGTTCGGCTTGCATGAAGGTTGTGTCCACCGGCGATGGCGGCGGGGGCGACTGGCGGAACTACGTGGGCATTTCTGTCCCCGGCATTTCCTTTGGCGAAACGTACATTCTTTCCTTCTGGGCCAATCCGCTGTGGGGCGAGAGCAGATTCACGGCGAGACTTGCTAACAGCCGCAGTACGGAGGGCATTTGCGCCGCAACAGACCTTGCCACGGGCGGATTCGCCTCGACCCCCGGCTCGCGGAATAGCGCCCAGGCCGACAATCTTCCTCCCTTCATTTATCGTGTGCGTCATTCACCGTATGCCCCCACGTCCGAAGAATCGGTCCAGATAATCGCACGCGTCGTAGATGACGGCCCTCTTTCTTCGCTCGCTATGTTTGCGGAATACACACCCGACGACGGGGAGCAATGGTTCTCCTTGTCTATGTACGACGACGGACTCCATGCTGATGGTGAGGCTAACGATGGAGAGTTCGGCGCCGAGTTCCCCGCGCAACCATCCTCTTCCATCGTCCGTTACCGAATAGTGGCGCAGGACGATCAAGGCGCAGACAGCATTTCCCCGGACGCCGATGACATGCAATCATCTTACGCCTATTTTTCCCATGACGACGAGATTTCGACCCTTTCCATCTATTTCCTTTTTGTTGACGAGGAAAACCTACGCCGTTTGGGGGAGCTCGGTTCGCGCGATGACTACGTTCCCGGAACTCTTGTCTATGACGGCCACGTGTACGACAACATCGGCGTTCGATGGTATGGGAGTTTCTCGGAACGTGTCGCAACCAGCAAAAAGAACTGGAGAATAAAGCTCAACCCCTGGGAAAATATGGATGGCCTCGCCTCTCTCATCTTGCTCGGCGGGGATTATAACGACCCAAGCCTCCGCGGCTCCGCCAGCTTGAGAGAAATGCTCACACAGCGAGCGTTCAGATACGCCGGTTGTGCCTACAGCGAGACCGAGTACGTTTTCCTTCGGCTCAACGGCTCGGATTATGGCCTCACGCTCAGTATCGAACGGCCTGATAACGATTACCTCGAACGAAACGGTAGAGACAAAGACGGAGACCTTTTCCAGGCCCGGAGCCTTCCCGGTCAACCACCCAGCAACACGAGCGTCCTTCCATCCTACGACGATTACACTTTTGCCTACGACAGAAAAACCAACAGGCTCCAATCCCATGACGTGCTGAAATCTCTTATCGAAAGCTTGCAGAACACAGCCGATGAGGCAATCGAAGACTTCTTCAGCGAGAACCTGAATGTGGGCAAATACACCAGCTATCTGGCGGCCGCGGCTCTCGCACAAAGCTGGGTGAGTCCGTCCCGCGATTACTACCTCTTTCACGGGAAGCAAGGTCCGACGGGGAGTGAAACCTATCTCTGGGAAGTCATGCCGTGGGGCGGGTACCACAATTGGGAACGCCCAAGCCTTCCGGTTCTCAACGGCATCGTTGGGCAGAACGAGTATTCTCTCCCCAACATGATGCGAACGCGATTCCTGACCAACCCTCAATTCAGAGAACAATTCGCCAATCGTCTCCGCCAGCTTCTGGACACCATTTACACCGAGCAGCACCTCTTCTTCGTTATAGATCAGGTTTATGGCTGGATTGGTACGAAGGCTGACTCCGACCGTAGGAATTGGTGGCCCGAAGCCGATTCGCTTGCTCATCACGTTGCCGCCCTCAAAACCAACATAACCGCAAGGCGAGCTTTCCTGTACCGTTGGCTCGACGGCACGGAGGGACCGGCTCAACCCGTGAACCTTACTCCCGTCGCCGGCGCGGAATACATCTCCGATCCCATTACGCTTATCGCCAGCGAGTTTTCCGGCATCCCGGGCAGCGCCCACCAGTCCAGCCAATGGCAGGTTAGACCCGACGAAGGACTTTACGACACCCCAGCTTGGGATTCCGGCGACGATCCAGTGAACAAAGCCTCCGTGACACTCCCCTCTGACTCGCTCCCACAGGACCGGACGTTCTTCTGGCGAGTCAGGTTCAAGGACGATCAGGATAGATGGAGCCTCTGGTCCGACGAAACACTCTTCACCACCAACGTAGACACGACTCCCCCTTCCATAATCTCTGCCTTCTCCATGCCGGAGGTCGAGGACGAAGTCCTGGTCGTTTTCAGCGAGGCGGTTGACCCCACTTCCGCGGAGGACACTTCCAATTATCTCATCAACGACAGCGATTTGCCCGTTTCCGCGTCGCTATCTCCCGATGGCTTGACGGTTACCCTCACTGTTCCTGCGGGTCTGCCGCTTTTCTGGCTCACCGTCAGCAATATCTCCGACATTGCTCTTCCCCCGAACGTCATTGCCCCTGAGACAAAGGTCTCCATTCAAGTGTGGGCTTCTTCCGAGACGAGAGTCAACTTCCAGCCCGATTCCGAGCCGGCGCCACCCGGATACCTCAAGGATACTGGCGCTCCCTTCGATCAAGGAACGGGCTATGGGTGGACTGCCGATGTCTCCGACCTTGCCCGGGTCAGGAACCTACAGGCCGACTCGCGACTCGACACTCTCCTTCAATTCGGCGGCGAGAATTCGGCATGGGAGCTCGCCCTTCCATCCCCGGCGAGATACCGCGTTACCGTCTATATCGGCGATGCGGCCTCCGAATCCATCTATGACCTCGCCATCGAAGGGCGCTGGATTGTAACCGGACTGCACCTGCTGGCAAACGAGTTCCGGGAGCTGACCACCGAAGTGGACCTCGATGACGGCCGCATCACCCTCTATGGCGGTGACATCTATAAGAGCACTCGCATCAGCTATCTGCATCTCTTATCCGGTGCAAGCGTTTTCAGCGTGAGCGGACTCGTTCCAGATACATCGAACCCAGACTGGCTGGACATTACTTGGACCTATGTGCCGGATAAAGGCTACAGGATTCATTGGACCGAAGACCTTTCCTCCTGGAATGCCCTTTCGCCTGATCCCGCTGATATGACAGTTGATGACCAAGCCGGAACCGTGACATGGACCGATAAGGGAACCTCACCCGGCATGGACGGGATTCCCCCCGGACAGACCACAAGGCGGTTTTACAAGGTGGAGCTTCTGACTGAATAGGACTCGCATGACCTTCAGACTTCTCGGACCACTGCTTGAGTCTCCCTCCCTGTGATGTTCAGCCTCGCCTACGTCTTGCCGGCCGAGCGTCAGCGGTGCTTACTTCAGTTTATCCGTGAGCGCCACGACCCTCTTTCCGAGAACCCGGCACTGTTTCTCAACCCTCTCGTCCGGGGCCCCGATGGACACCGGCCCGTAGTGGTCACCCGCCGAGTTTCCCTGCACAACCATCCCATGAATCAGGAGCGCGTCCAGGATATCCAGGATCGTCGTCTCATTCCCACCGCCGATGTTTGCCGACGAGGAGAATGCCGCGCCTACCTTTCCCTCCAGTTGTCCATGGAACTTCACGCTCTCATCCAGAAGTTTCTTTATCTCCCCTGCCATGGAACCATAATACACAGGTGAGCCGATGACGATCGCATCATAGTCGAGCAACTCCTCCGCTTTGGCGTCTCCGACGTCTTTGAGGATTACCTCTCCGCCAGCGTCTCTCGCCCCTTCCGTGACAAGCTCTGCCATTTGCTTCGTGTTTCCCGTCCGAGAGTAGTAAAGAATCAAAACCTTGCTCGCCATATTCTGCCTCCTTCTCCTGAAGCCTCGGTTCCAACCTTCCTGAATCAGTTCACACGCGTACGCCGGACAAATGCCGAATATCCATGTTTATACACTTCTGAAAGGATAACTCCACACTTCCTGTTCCTCAATCCCAAAATCGCTCTGGGAGTAATCTCTCAATCTCGAGCGGATACCGAGTTACGGGACGGAAGAGGGGAAGCAGAGGGTAACACAGAGGCACAAAGTCGCAGAGAGGAAGATGAGAAGGCCTCCCTCCTCGCCTGCGGTGGCATGGACATCTTGCCCATGGTTCCCACGGGTCCCGCCTCCGGCGGGATGGCACGTGAGAGGGGACTCTTCTTTTCGCCATGAAGCGGCACAGCCCGACCCGGGGCCGAGAAATCCCTGGGTCAATGCTTTCGGGTCGCTCTCGCAACGAAGTCTCCCTGTCCCCTCTCTAACTGAGGGATCACCACCCAACGCAAAATGGGTATGGAAATCGCATAGATTGCTGGTATCATAAGGGGCTGAGTGCGTTCAGGAAAGGAACTGCGGACTGCGCAGAGCGCGCGGAGACAAGAAACTGGGTTTAAGAGAGGGCGAGATGGTTGTGATTGGGAGATGCATGGGTTGTGTTCTTGCGATGGGGCTTTTGGCAATGGATGCAGCATTGGGGGAACCGGGCGATTCTCTGGCAGTGCGGGCGTCGGAGGCGATGGAGCGGGCGACGAGATACTTCGTTTCCGAAGTGGCGACGCACGGCGGGTATCTCTGGACGTATTCGGAGGACCTGAGAGAAAGAGCCGGTGAGGGGAAAGCCACTGAAACCCAGATATGGGTTCAGCCGCCGGGGACGCCGTCGGTCGGCTTCGCTTTTCTGCGGGCTTATCGCGCCACGCGCTCGGGAATCTACTTGAAGGCGGCTAAAGGAACGGCTGATGCTCTCGTCTGGGGGCAGCTCGCCTCGGGAGGATGGGATTACAGGATAGATTTCGACCCGGCTGCGAGCAAGAGATGGCATTTTCGGCGGGATAAGGAAAAAGGAGAGCCGCCGGACGGGCGCAGAAACACCTCCACGTTCGATGACAACAATAGCCAGAGCGCGCTTCGCTTTCTCATGGCGATTGACAAAGCCACAAAGTGGGGAAGCTCCTATCACCGGGCGGTGGAGTACGGTCTCGAGTTCATGCTCAAGAGCCAGTTTCCGAACGGGGCGTGGCCGCAGCGTTTCCCTCCGCCCTCTCGCGGCTACGGCGGCTATTACACTTTCAATGATAACGCG
The DNA here is from genome assembly GCA_013203085.1 of bacterium. Classification (GTDB taxonomy): domain Bacteria; phylum Auribacterota; class JABMQX01; order JABMQX01; family JABMQX01; genus JABMQX01. Next base: position 9,402 of record JABMQX010000588.1, read on the forward strand.
ATCAACGATTGCATCAAGGTCATGCTTGGCGCGTACGAGACTTACGGCGGCAAGCGCTACCTCGAAAGCGCCAAGAGAGGAGGCGATTTCATCATCGCCTCGCAGCTTCCTCCGCCGCAATCGGGCTGGGCTCAGCAGTATGACCACAAGATGAAGCCCGCTCCCGCTCGCTGGTTTGAGCCTGCGGCTTGCAACGGCGCCGTCACCCCCCGGAACATCCGCACATTACTCGAGCTTTATCTGGAGACGGGTGACGAGAAGTATTTGAAACCGATTCCCCCGGCTCTCAAGTGGCTGGGGAGGTCAAAGCTACGCGACCATGTCTGGGCGAGGTTCTATGAGCTGAAGACGAACCGACCGATATATGTGACCGCAGACCGGCGGGTTGTTTACGAGCAGGCGAACCTCCGGCCGGGATATAGCTGGTTTGGGGACTACGGCGGTGATGAGGTTGCTCGGCTATACAGAAGGGTAATTTCTCTCGGACGGCAGAAGTACCTTGCGGAGCAAGCCCACGCCTCGTCTCCGGCTGAGAGAAAGCGTCGCCTCGGAAGTCTCGAAGCACGAGCAAGAATGACCATCGCCGCTCAAGACGCCGAAGGACGCTGGGTTGAAAATGGCAGAATCGAAACCAGCACGTTCATTCGGAATGTCGGCACGCTTTGCGATTATCTCGAGACGGTGACACAAGAGTGAATGGACTTGGGCGCGTGGATAGCAGCAGCGCCCGTCCGGAGGGGAGCGCCGGCACTTGTCTCCGCGACATAGAAACCTCTTGTTTCCCCTCGTCCCGCACTGCCAAAATGGCTCAGATTCGTTTCCTTCCCGAATTCTGAAGCTCAAAGTGCACATCTTACGCCCGAGAAACCTCATCCTCCAAAATCTCTGCCGGCGCTGATGCCTCGGGTACGGGCACCTGAACGTGGAAACTCAGAATGCGTACAGGACGCAGAGACGTCCCGTAACGCTGGCGTCTTGTCCCGCCGTTGGCGGCATCTCGGGGGCATCTTGCCCCCGCCGAGGGCCGGACGCCCTCGGGACTGCCGCCGGGACGGCGGCGTTACCTTCAGTAAGCTTGCTCACTGAAATACAGCCTCAGCCGCCCGTAAATGAGGCGCTACTGCCAGCAGTTGAAAAAGCTTGCGTCTGCCCCTGATTTGCTTACAATAGCGTCTCACCTACGACGCCTTGTCAGGAGGAATTGCGAATGGCGGAAGCGATCACGGAAGACAAAGAAACGCTGCTGACATATCTCCGGCAGATGTACGAAATCCGCTTCTTTGAAGAAAAGGTGATGGAGCTGTTAGCGCAGAACATCATCAAGGGGGCTTCCCATCTCTACGCGGGAGAGGAGGCGACCGCGGTCGGCGCCTGTGCGGCGATTGAGCCAACGGATTACATCACCTCGACCCACCGTGGGCACGGGCACTGCATCGCCAAGGGAGGGCAGTTGCCGGAGATGATGGCGGAGCTTTGCGGAAAAAAAACGGGCTACAGCAGAGGCCGCGGCGGTTCGATGCACATCGCCGATGTCGCTAAGGGCAACCTCGGCGCGACCGGAATCGTTGGCGGAAATGTCCCCGTAGCCACAGGGGCCGCCCTTGCACTACAATTGCGTGGTGAGAAAAAGGTAGTGCTTTGCTTCTTCGGAGATGGCGCGGCGAACAACGCGACGTTCCACGAATCCCTCAACATGGCGGGCGTGTGGAAGCTCCCTGTCGTATATATCTGCGAGAACAATCTTTACGGCATGAGCGTTTCCACGAAAAGAGCGTGCGCTGTCCAGGACATCGCTTCGCGGGCGCCGTCATACGATATGCCGGGAGCGATCGTTGACGGGCAGGACGTTCTTGCCGTGAAAGAAGCCGTCAGCAAAGCTGTCGAGCGCGCCAGAGACGGCCTCGGTCCAACGTTGATCGAGGCGAAAACCTATCGCTACTTCGGGCACTCCCGAAGCGATCC